>NZ_JBZUUL010000026.1:0-69162 GCF_058819085.1 Faecalicatena sp. | reverse complement strand
AGAAGAGGCAGTCGCTGCTGAGAAAGCAGGGGCAAATTACATAGGCGTAGGAGCGGTTTTCGGAACCAGCACCAAGAAGGATGCCAGGAATCTGTCAATGGAAAAGCTGCGGGAAATCGTGGATTCTGTCAGGATCCCTGTGGTTGCGATCGGCGGGATCAATGCTTTGAACCTGACAAAACTCTCAGGAAGCGGTGTGGACGGTGTGGCAGTCGTCTCCGCCATATTTGCGGCAAAGGAGCCGGGAGAGGCGGCGGCATATCTGCGGAAGCTGGCCGAAGAGATGGTGGGGCAGCATGGATAAACGGTTTGCAATTTTTGATATGGACGGTACCTTAATAGATTCCATGGGATACTGGAAAACATTAGCGGCAGAATATCTGAAAACAAAGGGGATCTCAACCATTTCCAGGGAAATGTCAGAGAGGATCAAGCCTATGACAATGTCAGAGTCTGCGGCGTATTTTCACCAGGAATTCCATCTGCCCGGCACCCCGGAAACAATTGCAGAGGAAATGAACCAGATGATGGGCGCTCACTATAAAAAGGATATTCCCTTAAAACCGGGAGTGAAGGAATACTTGTACAGTCTTAAAAATGCAGGTGTATCTATGTGTGTCGCTTCTGCTACGGCCGGACCGCTGATGGAGGCGTGTCTTGAGCGCCTGGGAGTACTGGAGCTCTTTGAGTTTTTGATTTCCTGCGAAAGTGTCGGAGCGGGAAAGGACAGACCGGATGTCTACTTCGCGGCAGCAAAAAGACTGGGAGGAAGGATACAGGATACTGCCGTTTATGAAGATGCACTCTATGCTGCCAGGACGGCGAAAAATGCAGGCTTTTATGTAGTAGGCATCTATGAAGAAAGCAGTCTGGCAGACTGGGATCAGATGAGGCAGACAGCGGATGAAGTGATCCGTGAATGGAGCGGGATATCCATATAAATGTCTGACAGCGGCAGATTGGGGGCACCACCTTCTGTCGCTTAAGAAAAATAATGCAGAAAAGAGAAGGAGAAAAGAACATGAGAACAGCATTATCAATCGCTGGAACTGATTCCAGCGGAGGCGCCGGAATTCAAGCGGATTTAAAGACAATGACGATGAATGGTGTTTATGCCATGAGCGCAGTCACTGCACTGACGGCACAGAATACGACCGGCGTATCAGCAGTATTTGAGGTAACTCCACAATTTTTACAGGAGCAGATCGACGCAGTATTTGAGGATATCCGCCCCTGTGCAGTAAAGATCGGGATGGTCTCGTCCTCCGGTCTGATCAGGACCATCGCTGAAAGACTGCGTGCATATGGCGCAGAAAATATCGTGCTTGACCCTGTTATGGTGGCAACAAGCGGCTCCAGGCTGATCGAGGAGGAAGCAGTCGAGACGTTAAAGGAGGTGCTGCTGCCTCTTGCCACAGTGGTCACCCCCAATATCCCGGAGGCGGAAATCCTGTCCGGTGAACCCATTCAGGATGAGGAAGATATGATAAGGGCAGCCGGAATGATCAGTGAGAGGTATCACTGTGCAGTTCTGTGTAAAGGCGGGCACAGTGTCAATGATGCGAATGACCTTCTGTTCATGGATGGAGAGGCCAGATGGTTTCCGGGCAGGAGGATTGCAACATCGAATACGCATGGAACCGGATGTACCCTGTCCAGTGCGATCGCGGCGAACCTGGCGAAAGGCTTTGACCTTGCGGCCTCTGTGCAGCGTGCCAAGGACTATGTGTCGAAGGCACTGGCTTTTGGCCTGGAGCTGGGAAAGGGCAGCGGCCCGATGAACCACGCGTTTGATCTGACCGGTGAATTTGCAGAGGAGGCAGAATAAGATGGACAAAAAAAGGACTTCAATTTTTGAAAATGGCCTGATCTGGTTTGGCGCTGGTGTCTCTATTGCAGAGATCCTGACAGGGACTTATTTTGCACCGCTTGGATTCGGAAAAGGGATTCTTGCGATCCTGATCGGACATATCATCGGATGCTGCATGTTATTTTTTCAGGCTTGATAGGAGGAAGGTCACGAAAGAGCGCTATGGAAACGGTCAAGATGAGCTTCGGGCAAAAAGGCTGCCTCTTATTTGCTATTCTGAATATTATTCAGCTGATCGGATGGACTGCCATTATGATCTATGACGGGGCTATGGCTGCCAGTGGAATCTGGAAGACCGGACATCTGATCTGGTGTATCGTAATCGGAGGGCTGATCACACTCTGGATCCTGATCGGGATCCAGAACCTGGGAAAGATCAATACGGTTGCAATGACCGCATTGTTTATTCTGACGATTGTTTTAAGCTGTGTCATCTTCGGAAATGGCTCAGCCGACGGGGGAATCAGCGAAGGAATGACATTTGGTGCAGCCGTGGAGCTTTCCGTTGCCATGCCGCTGTCCTGGCTCCCTCTGATCAGCGATTACACGAGGGAGGCCGAAAATCCTTTCAAAGCAACGGGTGTAAGTGTAATTGTCTATGGAATCGTCAGCTGCTGGATGTATCTGATCGGTATGGGAGCTGCTATTTTTACCGGGGAATCCGATATTGCACAGATCATGGTAAAAGCGGGATTCGGGGTCATCGGCCTGATTATCATTGTGTTTTCTACAGTGACAACCACCTTTCTGGATGCCTACTCTGCGGGGGTGTCCAGTGAATCTGTGTCTGCAAAGATGAACAGCAGATGGTTCGCGGTCGGTGCTGCGGTCATAGGAACCATCGGGGCGGTTTTGTTTCGCATGGATGATATTACGGATTTCCTTTATTTGATCGGTTCTGTGTTTGCACCGATGATCGCGATCCAGATCGCAGACTACTTCATATTAAAGGAAGACAAAAGCGGAAGAAGTGTGGATATACAGAACCTTGTCATATGGGGGATCGGTTTTGTTGTTTACCGGATTCTGATGAATGCGGATATCATCGTCGGGAATACACTGCCGGATATGATCATCACAATTTTGATCTGTGTAACAGCAGAGAAGGGAAAGACACTGCGCTTGAAATGAGCGAAAGAAACCGTAAAACGGCGGTGAAACATTGAAGATGTGTATTTTAGAAGCCCTCAAAGAGTCACATATAATTAAGAAAAAATAAGAAATCCTCAAAATGATTGTACTTTCCAATTAAAAGTGCTATAATTGCTCTGCCATTATGGAAAAATAGCGATTACATACCTTATAGAGGTTCTCGATAAGGTGTAAGAATGAAGTTGAGGGTAGACAAATGAAGATAGTCATCATTGGAGATGGTAAGGTCGGATATAAACTGGCCAAACAGCTCTCCGCGGAAAATTACGATATCGTAATGATCGACAGTAATGAGAAGAAATTACGTGCTGCTATTGACCGGCTTGATATATTTTGTGTGACCGGTGACGGGGGAAGTGTTGCAGTACAGAAGGAAGCGGATGTTCCGCATGCGGATCTGGTGATCGCATGTACATCAACAGATGAATGTAATATGTTAAGCTGCCTGGTTGCAAGAAGACTTGGGGCAAAACATACGATCGCGAGGGTGCGTAACCCGATTTATTATCAACAGATCGACATTTTGAAAGAGGACCTGCATTTAAGTATGGCAGTGAATCCGGAATTGGCTGTGGCGGGGGAGATTGCCCGTCTTTTACTGTTTCCGGATGCAAGTAAGATCGAGACGTTTGTAAAAGGCAGAGTGGAGCTGATCGAATTCCCGCTGTCAGAGAATAGTAAGCTGGCAGGGATGTCTCTTGCCGAGATGTACAATAAGTTCCAGATCAAGGTGCTTGTATGCGCGGTAGAGCGCGGGGAGAATGTAGTGATCCCGGATGGTGAGTATGTGCTGCAGTCCGGTGACCGTCTCCATATTGCCGCGTCCCATG
The DNA here is from genome assembly GCF_058819085.1 of Faecalicatena sp. NCBI lineage: Bacteria > Bacillati > Bacillota > Clostridia > Lachnospirales > Lachnospiraceae > Faecalicatena > Faecalicatena sp. The sequence continues at coordinate 65,310 of NZ_JBZUUL010000026.1, read as the reverse complement.
TAGATATCGAGCTGTTTTTCAAGATGCTGGGACGTAAAAGAGAGAAGATCAGGAAGGTGCTGATCTGCGGCGGCGGACGTGTCAGCCATTATCTGGCAACACAGCTGTGTAAGATGGGAATGCAGATCAAGATCATAGAGAAATCAGAAGAAAAGTGTGAGAATCTTTGCGAACTTCTTCCAAAAGCGACTATCATCAATGGAGATGCATCTGATCATGACCTTCTGATCGAAGAAGGGATTCAGGATGCAGATGCTCTGATCGCTTTGACGGGAATGGATGAGGAGAATATCATCATGTCCATGTTTGCCAAGAGCCAGGGAGTCTCTAAGATCATTGTGAAGGTGAATGAAGACAGAAGAGCACGCATGATCGAGGATTTCGGTATTGACAGTATCGTTTCTGCCAAGACCGCTACAGCGGATGCGATCTTAAGCTATGTTCGTGCCCGCAGAAATTCACAGGGCAGTGCAAATGTAGAGACGATGTACCAGCTGATCGACGGAAAAGTGGAAGCTCTGGAGTTTATCGTTAAGTCAGAGACTTCCTATACGAACCGGCCTCTGAAAGAGCTGTCCCTTAAGCCGAACAATCTGATCGCCTGCATTGCAAGGAAGCGCAGAATTATCATACCCAACGGCGATGATTGTATCCAGGCAGGAGACAATGTCATTATCATAACGATGGAGAAGCAGATCAGAGATATCAAAGATATCTTCTTGTAGGTGTATAAAGATGAATTATAAGATGACGGTTTTTATCATTGGTAAAATGCTGGGAGTCGAGGGTGCGCTTCTTTTGATTCCCGCGCTGGTTGCCTTTTTGTATGGTGAAAAGAGTGGTTTGACATTTTTAATGGTGAGTGTGGTCTTGTTCCTGATCTTCTTTATTTTTGGGAGAAAGGTACCTAAGAACAAGACAATATATGGGAAGGAAGGTCTTGTGATCGTAGGGTCGGCATGGATCCTGTGGTCTTTGTTCGGAGCAATGCCGTTTACGCTTTCAGGAACGATCCCAAATTACCTGGATGCATTTTTTGAGACGGTATCAGGATTTACGACGACCGGGTCCACGATACTGACAGAGATCGAAAGCCTGCCGAAGGGGATGCTGTTCTGGCGGAGTCTGACACACTGGATCGGCGGAATGGGAGTGCTGGTGTTCGTAATGATGCTGACCTCCCTGGACGACGAGAATTCTATGCATCTGATGCGTGCGGAGGTGCCGGGGCCGGAGGCTGATAAGCTGGTGCCTAAGGCAAGAAGGACAGCAAAGATCTTGTATGGCATGTATTTTGTGCTGACTGCGGCAGAGGTGGTTTTCCTGTTGTTTGGCGGGATGGACTTCTACGACGCATTGATCCATGCATTCAGTACAGCCGGGACCGGAGGCTTTTCCAATAAGAACAGCAGTATTGCCTTTTATGACAGCGCCTATATTGATGGAGTGATCACCGTATTTATGATCTTATTCGGCGTTAACTTTAATCTGTATTTCCTGATCCGAATGAAGGATTGGAAGACAGCACTTAAAAATGAGGAGCTGCGGGCATATCTGGGGATCATCGCAGGTTCTGTTGTATTGATCACTGTGAATATTTTAAGTATGTATGGGAATATCATGCATGCGTTCCGGTATGCATCCTTCCAGGTCGCAGCGGTCATAACGACGACCGGTTTCTGTACGGCGAATTTTGACCTTTGGCCTGAGCTTTCGAAGGTCATACTGCTGGGGCTGATGGTCATCGGCGCGTGCGCCGGCTCCACAGGCGGTGGTATCAAGGTATCTCGTTTTCTGATCCTGATCAAGAGCGTCAAACAGGAGATCAAGCGGATGCTTCATCCAAAATCTGTGACTCTCGTACAGATCAATGGAAAAAAAGTGGGCAGAGATACGATGCACAGTGTATATATTTATTTTATTTGTTATATCCTGATTTTAATGGGATCTGTTTTTCTTGTTGCTTTTAACAATTATGATTTTACGACGACATTCAGTGCCGTTATGACAACATTGAATAACGTGGGTCCGGGGCTGGCCCAGGTCGGACCAATCGAGAATTTCTATGACTTTTCACCGTTGTCCAAGATCGTATTTTGTCTGGATATGCTGGTAGGAAGGCTGGAAATATTCCCATATCTTCTTTTACTATCTCCGGATCTGTGGAGAAGAAGATTTTAACCTTATTAAGGAAGTGTCGAAGCAGATTTTAAATATCCGCTTTGGGCAGGATGAAACAAAGGCGTAAGTAGACAGGCAGAAAGGGAAAAGTATGAAAAAAGGAAAAATGAAACTGTTGGCGGTTATCGGGATCATTCTGGTCGCGGCAATCTATTATTATGTGGCGCTGCCGGCGATCAATATCCATTCCACTGATTTTTGGATGTTTTTGATCGTATTGATCATCGTGATCGCGCTGATCTATGTCAGACGGAAAAAGCTGAACAGGTATGAACTCAAGGAGTCAAAGGGGCTCAAGGTGATCGGAGGGCTTCTGATCATTGTGATCGCAGCTTACCTGATCGGTTCTCTGTTATCCTCTCCGATCGTAAATGCAAAGAAGTATCAGAAGCTTCTGACGGTAAAGGAAGGGGAGTTTACAAAGGATATTGAGGAGCTGTCATTCGACCAGATCCCGCTTCTGGACAGGGATTCAGCAGCAATCCTTGGAAACCGTAAAATGGGCAGCATGGTTGATATGGTATCCCAGTTTGAGGTAGATGAGCTGTACAGCCAGATCAATTATCAGAACCAGCCTGTACGTGTCTCACCGCTTAAGTATGCCAACCTGATCAAGTGGCTGACCAACATGAAGGACGGTATTCCTGCTTATATCAAGATTGATATGGCAACACAGAATACAGAGCTGATTAAATTGAAGGAAGGAATGAAGTATACTACAAGTGATCATTTGAATAGAAATATTTACCGTCACTTAAGATTCAAATATCCGACTTATATCTTCAATGACTTAAGCTTTGAAATCGATGATAATGGAGTGCCATACTGGATCTGTCCGGTGAAGAAGTTCAATATCGGACTGTTTGGCGGGACTACGATCGGCCGTGTTGTGTTATGCAATGCTGTAACAGGGGAAACAACGGACTACAAGGTGGAGGATGCGCCGGAATGGATCGACAGAGCCTATTCAGCGGATCTGCTGGTTGAATTGTACGATTATTATGGAAGCTTGAAACACGGCTACTTTAATAGTATCCTCGGACAGAAGGACTGCTTAAAGACCACAACAGGATATAATTATCTTGCTATCGATGATGACGTCTGGGTATATACTGGTGTTACCTCTGTCAGTGGTGACCAGTCCAATGTTGGGTTTGTTCTTATGAACCAGCGTACCATGGAGACGAAGTTCTATGGGGTAGAAGGTGCGACAGAAGATTCTGCCATGTCCTCAGCTGAGGGGCAGGTACAAAACCTGAAATATGTAGCGACCTTCCCGCTTCTGCTCAATATCTCCGGGGAGCCGACATACTTTATTGCATTGAAGGACGATGCGGGACTTGTAAAGAAGTATGCCATGGTAAATGTCCAGAAATATCAGATCGTAGCCATCGGAGATACAGTCAGTGCATGTGAGGAAGCCTATACAAAGCTGATGTATGACAACGGAATTAAAGAGGTGGAAAAAGACACCCGTGAGATTGAAACCATGAAGGCTAAGATCACGAAGATCGCCCAGGGTGTTATTGAAGGGAACTCTCATTACTATATCATGATGGAAGGTTCAGATGATATCTTTGATGTGTCCGTGGTTGATTTCATCGATATCATAAAATATGATGTCGGGGACGAAGTGACCATCGAGTACAAAAAGGGAGATGAGAGTAATATCGTACTTTCTCTGAATGGAAAAGAAAAAAGCGGGACAGCTGTTAAGGAAGAGAAAGAGGAATAAGCGAATAGAATATCGGGCTTTAAATTAAGAGAAGCACAGAACAAAGGGTTGGAGTTGTTCTGTGCTTTTTTAGATTCAGGCACAGCCGGGCATTGGGCAAATCAGATATCTGCGAAAAAAGTACAGAACAAGAGTTCGCACTCGCACTGTACTTTTAGGGGGCATTTTGATATAATAAAACAAGATTCATTGAACAGAAAGCGTGTCAGAATTTCGCCGCCGGTCCGCAGAATCATAATGATAAGGTAATCTTGGTAGTCGGAAATGTGGTATCGGATGAAAGGATTAAGCATGAGCAGTCAACCGCAGAGTACTTTGAGGCGATATTAGATGATCTACTGATCCATTTGGAGAAATAAGGGCGCAGAGACTGAATTGTCATATCAGAAAGAATTAGACGGAGTGTTACAGATGAGAAACTATGATTTTTATGAAAAGCTGGATTGGAAGTCGTTCCAGACTTTGGCATGTGAAGTCGTGCAGTACAGAGAGAGGATCCATTTTCAGACGTTTCGGGATGGAAAGGATAAAGGAATCGATGGGCTATGGTTTCAAAAAAAGGAGAATATGATCCTTCAGGCAAAGCGCTACAGGAAGTTTGCAGATTTGTACCGGGTCCTCAGAGATGAGGAGCTTCCTCATGTTCAGAAACTGAAACCGAAACGGTATATCCTGGTAGTTTCGTTAAGCTTAAGTGAGGAGGAAGCAGAAAAGCTTTATAGTCTATTTTCAGGATATATTACAAGGAGCGATGACCTGCTGGACAGAAATGCCTTAAACCGTTATCTGTCAGATCCGTCATATCATTGGATAGAAAAGAATTTTACGAGTCTGTGGATACCGGACGGCAGTATACTGGAAGAAGCTCTGCAAAGGATCATGAACAAGGGGGCTAAGAACAGGAATACCAGGGAGCACAGGAAGGCGATCGAAGGATGCAGGACTTTTGTGCAGACAGGTGTATATAATGAAGCCAGACAAATACTGGAAACCAGCCATGTAGTTGTAATCTCCGGGCAGCCGGGAATGGGGAAAACGACGATTGCCCGTATGCTGGCGTTAGATTTTCTTTCTCTGGACTGCCAGGAAGGATTTTATTGGGTGAGCAGCCTGGAAGAGATTGAGAATGAGTGGGAAGAAACTGAGCAGAAGCAGGTATTTATTCTGGACGATTATTGGGGGGGCTGTATTTCATAGAGAACGGAGCAGGAAAGAAAATTATCTATTAGAGGAAATAATTGATAAAGTTGTGGCAGCAGGCAGTAAACGGCTGATTATCACTGCGCGTGAATATATTGTCCAGCAGGAGCTTTTCTTGAATCCTGAATTGGAGGAGATCATCAAGACCTTAAAAATGGAGTGTGTCCTGAAGGAATACACAGATGCAGAAAAAGCAAAGATTCTGTTTGCCCATCTGCAGGCGTCAGAGCTGGATATCGAATATGTCAGGAGTATTTACCATTACTGTGACCGTATTGTCTATAGCCGCGGTTATAGTCCCAGAGTAATTGATAAGTTCCTAAAGCAGCCCGGTTACGAAGCCTATTCGCCATGGGAATATGCCCGGGAATTATTGGAATGGATAAAATACCCGGAGTTGATGTGGAAGGGAGTGTTTGCAGAATTATCCGAAGAGGCAAAAATGCTTTCAGCTATTGTTGCAATTTCCTATACGCCCATCAGCATTGAGGATATCCGCAATACATACAGCAGATATGTGCAGAATTATAAAGGAACCTCTGCACCAAAATCTTTTGACAGCTGTATTTCTGAGCTGGAGGAAACAGTTCTTCTTACCTGTTGCGAAGCAGATGAACAGGAAATCAAAGTGGAATTTGAGAATCCGTCGATCGTAGATTTCCTACATGGATATCTATGGGAGAATCAGGAGTATTATATTCCGCGTCTGGCCGAATGTAGTATTTTTTACAATCAACTGCTGATGCTATTGGAACATTTTCATTGTCATGATGAGAAGATCAATCAGAGGGTTAAAAAGCGCTGTGTGGAGGAGTTCTATACGCTGCCTATGAGGCTGGAGGATTATGGTGACAGCTATTTAGGGGAATGCATTTCAGACCGCGGCAGTGACTGGGCAGGGCGGGACTTTCATTTAATGCGGGTGTCACAAGACGGACCGGGCGGCCTGGTATGGCAGTTTATCCGGGAATTTATAAAGGGATTTTTCGTTCATATGGAAAAAGATGCATTATTTGACGGGATTCAGGAAATGAGAAATTTTGTTGGACTGATCAGGGTATGCGAAGAACGGGCGATGCATTTTGACGGAAGAAAGTTAATAGAACAATATTGGGATCACTGTTTGTTATATGATGATTATGAAGGCGTTAAGGACTTGATAAAAATATATCCTGAATTGTCGACAGAATGGAGAGAAAAGTATACCGTTTATATGAAAGAGCATGTGAAAGGGCTGATCCTTAAAACATTATTATATTATGATGACTATGAATGCGAATTCGAAGAAGATATGCTGGTGGACGAAGTGCCTTCTATCCTAAAGGAGTTTGGACTTCATTATTCAAAAGAGTTCAAGAGAGAAATTGAGGATATTGCCGGACGATACTATGAAAAGCCCAAGCAGGTCAGAATGAATAAAGTACAGCTTCAGGATGACCTTTCAAGAGAAGAATTGGATTATGAGAAGATAAAAGAAGAATGGTATGAGCAGTCAATAGAGATGCCGGAGCCATATATGGACGAAGATATCATAGAGATGATTAGGAGGAATGAGTTTACAAAGGAAAATGAGGAATTTTTGCTCCAGACACTGGAAACAAGAGCCCCGTGGTATCTGTATGAGTTTATGGCTGATGAGGGCAGTATTAAACTTTTAAAACAATTGGGGGATAAAGTCTTATTAAAAACTGTCGGAAAGAATATGGACCTGCTAGCCATGGGGATTCTCGAAGTGATGACAGAGAGACGAAAAGAACTTTGTGTTAACCTGATCAATTTTTGTATCGACTATGTGATTGAACTGTTATATAAAGAGTGTCCGACTATCTCGGAAGCAAAGTTCAAAAGACTGCCCTGCTATAAGGAATATGTGGAACAGCATCCGGAATTAGAAACATTATTATTTACATATCTATTAGAGCAACAAGGGAAATGGATTGTAACAAGACAGGAGGTGCTTCTACTTTATTTATTATGCCATGAGATGAAAGCAGCTGGAGGGATCGATTGGGATATTGTTTTTGAGGCAGGCTGGGGAAGCTGTCTTATGAAGGCTCAGAAAGGGAAGAAAGCATTTTATTATTCTGACTTTGTGAAACCTTCTAATATGGAGTGGATCGGAATCATACAGCGTATCATGAATGAGATAGATAGAACAGGATTCCATCAACAGTATGTGTTACCAAAGCTGGAAGAATTTTTGGATAAGTATGCTTCTGAATCGGAAAGAGCAGCAGCTTTTCTGCAGGAGATCCGCTGGGAGCTGAATATAGACCCGGATGGTGAAATCTGCGGAAGTTCGTATTTTGAGGAAGATGCGATGGAATTGGCTGCGAACATGGGAATCGCCGATATGACAGATGCAGAGGATCATCTGACAGAATGTTCACGTAAATCTCTGATTAAACGGCAGGAAATTTGTACAAAGGAAGAGGGGGATATGGCAGTTTCAGTGTACATGGAAAAAGATCAGGACTATTTGCGGGAAATCGGGATCTATGAAGCATTGGAATACTATTTTAGAAAGCTGGAGGAGTATGTACAATTAAATACTTAAATGAAAAATTAAATTCTAGTTGTGGACTGTCCAATTAAATAAGTAGTATTAGTAAAAAGTACAGAACAAACATTCGGTTTTGCTCTGTACTTTTTTTGGATACTCTGATATAATGTGGCAGAAGGATGTAAACAAAACAGAATCAGATATAACTATATAAAATAGCAACATGTGTTATTGTGGAATTCATTACATGTGCATAGCGAATTTAAAGGAGTGAATATGGACAAAAGCATCAGTTAGAAAAGGACCTTCAATTTCCATTAGTATTTTTACGAAAAATTTTTTGCTTTATTTTTTTGTTAAAATATATTATTCACCAGTATTAACGATTAGGACATTCGATGTATGAAGAAGGAGTTGTACTATGAAAGAGAAAATGAAGTGTCAATTATACGATTTTCAATAGCAGAATATCTGACATTTATTACCGAACAGGAGCGTGTGATGTAAATGCGGTATATACAGACGAAAATATCTGGCATACCCAGAAAATGATAGGAGTTTTTATAATGTAAAAATGCATACAATTAATTTTCATTAAAGAAGATATTTAGAGGCGAAGAATTGGACGCGTTATAAGTTATTCGAAAACTAAAATAACTGTATCTGATAGGAAAAACTATAATACAAATCATTACAATTTAAAGAAATTATTATTGTTAGGAATAAGGTTGATTCACCAAGGGGAGTCCAATTCCGTAAATGGCCGAATGATATCATAGAGGAGTTCACGATTAAAGGTTTTTCTATGGATGATGAGCGGCTGAAAAATTTCAGTACTGTGTTAACATAAAATTCTAACGAAGAACAGTTGGAAAGCGTTCGGGAGATACTCGAGTTTAAAGAATTCTTATCGAGTAATGATCTCGAATAGTAAAGATTTCGTGGGGGAATCAGTAGGTTATGGACTAGATGATATTAAACAGACAAAAAGAAGTTGTTACTTATTGTGATAAAAAATTGGAATAGAGGATAAAAATGGGAAGGGCAGTATGGATAGTAATTACTATATATATTCTTTTGTTTGTTGGATTAAACTTAAATAAAAATGAAAGAATTGAGTCCTATATCAAAAAAATAGAAGAAAGAGAAAAAATAAATTCTTTGTTAACGACTATTTTTTTAGGAGCTATGTTGACAATTGTATTAACTACTCAGACTAATAAGATTGCTGAACAACAAGTACGTGTTGCAGATAGGGAAACTTCTCCAGCTTTTCAAATGAAAACATATAAAGACAACAAAAATTATGGTTATAAGGTCATGAATGAAAAAGGAATGGCATCATATGTTACATTGAATGTATATGAAGCGTACCATTTTAAATATGGTGGAGAAGCATACAATATTAATTTTGCGTTTTTTAATCAGGAATTAAATAAAAAAATGAACGTGAACGAGGAAAATCCAGAACTTATCTTTATTTTGGAAGATCATGGATTTGACAGGGATAGAACTTTTGAGAGTGTTAAAGCACGTGTGAAAGAGAAATTGGGTGATTCAGTTATAGTCTCTAATGATAAGTATATAGAGTTGAGTTTCTTTGATCATAAAAATGAACGATTTACTTTTCGGTTTAGTGAATATAAAAATGAGATTAAATTGTTGAATACAAGCGAAAAGATATATCCAACTATTTATAATGTTACGATGTATGTTTATGATAGTAATGATATAGAAAAACAAATTGAGGAAGCAGTTGATTTTGTAATTAACAAAAAATAGTTACTGCTACAACAAAATGTCCAGTAGCTTAATTATGTGGTAAGTTCGAGTAGCTCTTGTGATTAAGTGATGGATGGGAGATAAGGTGGGTATGGAACAAATGAATGAAACTGATGAGAACATTCCACTTTGTTTTTCTAAGAATACTATAGGGGAAACGCTATTACATCGATCTGATAAAATATTCTCTACGAAAGACGTAATACGATTGCTTTGGAAGGGTAGAGAATTGAAAATGATATAGTATGGATATCAAGGGATCGAATGGCTGAATTATTTTAGTAGAGTATCAGGTAAAATCTCATCGTAGTACACAGTTTCGTATGTAGGTAATAGGAATTATATGAAGACGTACGTTTGATATTGAAACAGGCTAAAGAGCAGGCTTATAGTTATCAATATGGTATTACAACAATCCGATGGTATGTCTAGCAAATGTAATTATTCAAGGGATAGAGTTGGTTGCAGACTTTGAAAATCCATATATTGTATAACAAAATTGGGAAGATTGTGTTTTGTTATGAAAGAATTGCAAATCCAACAAGAGGTATTACACAACAATATTATATAAGACAACCTATTCTTGATAGATGGTTATGTGATAAACAAATTTTGGAAGAATGGATGAAACAGAATATGTTACAGATAAAATTATGTAGGTAAACTGAGCGATATGTTGATGTAAAAAAGGAAGTCAGTAGGGCGTAAACAGAAAATATTGTGCAAGTGACATGCATAAATAGATGCTGAATATACAACAGAATATTTTGCACTCGCTATGACTAATATTTTTGTGACTTTTCGCATTTTAAATTCGTAAAGTTCACTATAAGGCAACTTGTTTTTGCAGATTTGAGTTTTCGTTGTGAATTTCATTACGAATGATTTTGAAAATGAGGCTGATATTGAACATAATAAAAGTCACAAAGGAGGTTTTGACCATGAATAAATTTCTTTTAAAAGCCCCATATAAGCCCACTGGAGACCAGCCACAAGCCATTGCGGAACTGGCAAAAGGCTTCAAGGAAGGATATCACTTGCGAGAATTATATGAGAGTGCTAAAATTCTTTCAGAAGAAGATTTTAAGGAGGCGTTAGAACATGTGTTATTTAGTAGCTAAACATATAGATGAAGTCGGATGTGTTGCATTAAAAACAACACATGGGAAACATCTTTCAGAATTTAAAAGAGCAATAGAAAAACAGGTTGAATATGAAAAAATCCAGTTAGTTATAATCAGCAGACCTTCCGCTTATGGAGAATACGAGCCGTATCACTTTGCAGATACGGAGGAAGAATTTGAAAAAGCAGTCGTAAATATGTAATAAAAAAATCAAGGTATAAAGTACAGAACAAACATTCGGTTTTGCTCTGTACTTTTATTTTATATTCTGATATAATCAAACCTAGTTACAGGAATAATAACTTTATGATAGAACGATTCATAAAGGAGGAGCTTTCATGGATCATTTTGAATTAGTATCAGAATATAAACCAACCGGAGACCAGCCAAAAGCGATTGAGGATCTGGTCAGAGGATTCAAGGAAGGGAACCAGTGTCAGACTTTACTTGGTGTCACTGGTTCCGGTAAGACATTTACCATGGCGAATGTCATACAGCAATTACAGAAGCCGACGCTGATCATCGCCCACAATAAGACGCTGGCTGCACAGCTATATGGGGAGTTCAAAGAATTCTTTCCGAATAATGCCGTGGAGTACTTCGTATCCTACTATGATTATTACCAGCCGGAAGCCTATGTCCCTTCATCCGATACCTATATCGCCAAGGATTCTTCCATTAACGATGAGATAGACAAACTCCGCTTATCTGCCACGATGGCATTGTCGGAGCGGCGTGACGTCATCATTGTAGCCAGTGTGTCCTGTATCTATGGTCTGGGAAGTCCGGTGGATTATCAGAACATGGTGATCTCCCTGCGGCCGGGCATGATCCGCGACCGGGATGAGGTGATGGCGAAGCTGATCGAGATTCAGTATGACCGCAATGAGATGGATTTCCACCGCGGAACTTTCCGGGTGCGGGGAGATGTGCTGGAGGTGATTCCAGCCAATTCAGAAGATGTGGCGATCCGTATCGAGTGGTTTGGAGATGAGATCGAACGTATCACGGAGATTGATATCCTGACAGGTGAGATTAAGGATGAGCTGAAGCATACTGCTATTTTCCCGGCCTCACATTATGTTGTGGATAAAGAGAATATCGCCCGGGCGGTCATCGACATTGAGACGGAGCTGGAAGAGCGGGTGAAGGAATTCAAGCGCCAGGATAAGCTGATCGAGGCTCAGAGGATCGCGGAACGGACGAATTTTGACATCGAGATGTTGAAGGAGACTGGATTCTGTTCCGGAATCGAGAACTATTCCAGACATTTGGCAGGGCTGGCACCGGGACAGCCGCCTTACACCCTGATCGACTATTTCCCGGATGATTTTATCATGATGATCGATGAGTCGCATAAAACGATCCCACAGATCGGCGGTATGTATTCAGGGGACCAGTCACGTAAGACAACACTGGTGGAATATGGGTTCCGGCTTCCATCAGCCAAGGATAACCGGCCCTTGAATTTTGAAGAATTTGAAAGTAAAATAAATCAGGTCATGTTTGTTTCAGCGACACCGGGAGTATACGAAGAGGAACATGAATTACTTCGTACAGAACAGGTGATCCGCCCGACCGGACTTCTGGATCCGGAGGTGGAGGTCCGTCCGGTAGAGGGACAGATCGACGATCTGATCGGGGAAGTAAATAAGGAGGTTTCCAAGAAGAACAAAGTGCTTGTGACTACACTGACCAAGCGGATGGCGGAGGATCTTACCGATTATATGCGAGAGGTGGGAATCCGTGTGAAGTATCTTCATTCAGATATCGATACACTTGAGCGGACGGAGATCATCCGGGATATGCGTTTGGATGTCTTTGATGTGCTTGTGGGAATCAACCTGCTAAGAGAAGGGCTGGACATACCGGAGATTACTCTGGTAGCTATCCTGGATGCCGATAAGGAAGGTTTCCTTCGTTCTGAGACTTCATTGATCCAGACGATCGGCCGGGCAGCGAGAAATGCAGAGGGGCATGTTATCATGTATGCAGATAAGATCACAGATTCCATGCGGATCGCGATGGATGAGACACAGCGCCGGCGCCAGATTCAGATAAAGTACAATGAGGAACATGGAATCACTCCAAAGACGATCCAGAAGTCTGTGAGGGATCTGATCAGTATTTCGAAGAAGGTTGCAGCCAAAGAGATGCAGATGGAAAAGGATCCGGAGTCCATGAGCCGGAAGGAGCTGGAGAAACTCATTCAAGAGCTGACCAAGCAGATGAAAAAGGCAGCGGCAGAATTGGATTTCGAGGCGGCGGCAGAGCTGCGTGATAAATTAGTTGAATTAAAACGTACCCTGAATGAAATGGATGATTAAATTTAATGAATATTTCACAGAAAATACAGAAGAATAAGATAAGATAGGAGTACAGGAAGGAAAGAACATGGCAAAGAAGATGGATGCCCGCCAATATATCAAGATACGGGGGGCGAATGAGAATAACCTGAAAAATATTGACCTGGATATTCCAAGGAACGAGCTGGTGGTGCTGACGGGACTAAGCGGTTCCGGCAAGTCCTCCCTGGCGTTTGATACCATTTATGCAGAAGGGCAGAGACGTTATATGGAGTCTCTCTCATCTTATGCAAGGCAGTTTCTTGGGCAGATGGAAAAACCAAATGTGGAGAGTATAGAAGGTCTCTCTCCTGCGATCTCGATCGATCAGAAGTCGACGAACCACAATCCGCGTTCAACCGTGGGCACAGTGACAGAAATCTACGATTATTTCCGTCTGCTTTACGCAAGGATCGGAATCCCACACTGCCCGAAATGTGGAAAAGAGATTAAGAAACAGACGGTTGACCAGATGGTCGATCAGGTAATGGAGCTGCCTCAGGGCACGAAGATCCAATTGCTGGCACCTGTGGTAAGAGGAAGAAAAGGAACCCATGCAAAGCTTTTGGAGCGTGCGAAGAGAAGCGGATATGTGAGAGTACGGATCGACGGGAATCTTTACGAGCTTTCAGAAGAGATCACTCTGGATAAAAACATTAAGCATAATATAGAGATTATTGTCGACCGGCTTGTCGTAAAACCGGGAATCGAAAAAAGACTGACAGATTCTGTAGAAAGTGTGCTTTCCCTGGCGGAAGGTCTTTTGATCGTGGATATTATCGGTGGAGAGCCGATGAATTTCAGCCAGAGCTTTGCATGTCCTGACTGTGGGATCAGTATTGAAGAGATCGAACCAAGAAGCTTTTCCTTCAATAACCCATTTGGTGCATGTCCTGTCTGCTTTGGATTGGGATATAAGATGGAGTTTTCAGAGGAGCTGATGGTACCGGATCCATCCCTGAGTATCAATGAAGGTGCGATTACGGTGATGGGCTGGCAGTCCTGCACAGACAAGTCAAGCTTTACCAGAGCGATCCTGGATGCGCTGTGTAAAGAGTATAAGTTTGATCTGGATACCCCTTTCGAGAAGTATCCGAAGAGAATACACGATGTCATTATGTATGGCACAAATGGAAAGTCCGTTAAGGTGTATTATAAAGGGCAGCGCGGTGAGGGTGTTTATGATGTGGCTTTCGAAGGGCTGATCAAGAACGTGGAGAGACGTTACCGTGAGACAGGCTCTGAGACTATGAAGGCAGAGTATGAGACTTTTATGAATATTACTCCCTGCTCCGAATGCGGCGGGCAGCGTTTGAAAAAGGGCTCTCTAGCGGTGACCGTAGGGGATAAGAATATAGCGGAGGTGACCGGCTTTTCAATCGATAAGCTGCAACAGTTCCTTGCCCAGTTAGAGCTTACAGAGACGCAGAAGATGATCGGAAGCCAGATCTTAAAGGAGATCAAGGCGAGAATCCAATTCCTTATGAATGTGGGCCTGGATTACCTTACTCTGGCCAGGGCCACAGCGTCCCTTTCAGGAGGGGAGGCACAGCGTATCAGGCTTGCGACACAGATCGGTTCAGGTCTGGTTGGTGTTGCCTATATTCTGGATGAGCCGAGTATCGGCCTGCATCAAAGGGATAATGATAAGCTTCTGGATACGCTTAAGCACCTCCGGGATCTGGGGAATACCCTGATCGTTGTTGAACACGATGAGGATACCATGCTGGCGGCGGACTGTGTGGTCGATATCGGACCGGGCGCCGGGGAACACGGCGGAGAGGTTGTTGCCATCGGAACAGCCCAGGAGATCATGACGAATAAGAACTCTATTACCGGTGCATATTTAAGCGGTAAATTAAAGATCCCGGTGCCGGAGAAACGGGAGAAACCATCCGGATACCTAAAGATCGTAGGTGCCCAGGAGAATAACCTGAAGAATATCGACGTGAAGATCCCTCTGGGAGTCATGACCTGTGTGACTGGTGTATCCGGTTCGGGAAAAAGCTCCCTGGTCAATGAGATCCTATATAAAAAGCTGGCCAAGGAGTTGAACCGCGCAAGGACGATCCCTGGGAAACATAAAAGGATCGAGGGGCTTGACCAGGTGGATAAGGTGATCGATATTGACCAGTCTCCGATCGGACGCACGCCTCGTTCTAACCCGGCGACGTATACAGGTGTATTTGATCTGATCAGAGACTTGTTTGCAGCTACACCAGATGCAAAAGCAAGGGGATATAAAAAGGGCCGGTTCAGCTTTAATGTGAAGGGCGGACGATGTGAGGCCTGCAGCGGAGACGGCATCTTAAAGATAGAGATGCATTTCCTGCCGGATGTCTATGTACCCTGTGAGGTGTGCGGCGGCAAACGCTATAACCGGGAGACTCTGGAAGTAAAATATAAAGGAAAGACCATTTATGATGTGCTGAATATGACGGTTGAGGAGGCTTTGGAATTTTTTGAGCATGTTCCGAGCATCCGCAGGAAGATGGAGACACTATATGATGTGGGATTATCTTATATCAGGCTGGGACAGCCATCCACAGAGCTGTCAGGAGGAGAGGCACAGCGGATCAAGCTTGCGGCAGAATTAAGCCGCAGAAGTACAGGAAAGACAGTCTATATCCTGGATGAACCGACAACAGGTCTTCATTTTGCAGATGTCCATAAACTGACTGAGATCCTGAGGAGACTTTCCGGGGACGGGAATACAGTTGTGGTCATTGAACATAATCTGGATGTTATTAAGACTGCAGATTATATTATTGACATCGGACCGGAAGGCGGGGACAAAGGCGGCACGATCGTGGCAACAGGAACACCTGAGGAGATCGCCGAGAATCCAAATTCATATACAGGAAAGTATATTGCAGAAGCTTTGCGAAAAAGCAGACGTTGATTTGACCATATGACAGCCCGGAATCCTATTGGAGACCGGGCTCGAATTACATGTAAACTGTCACAGTATGAAAAAAGTCGGATTTTGCGGGAGTATTTTACAATCCTAAAGAAAAACTAAAAATATAAAAAAAGGGTTTCCATTTTTGGAAAAGTTTATTATACTATTTGTGCAACTTCAGAAAGAGAGTTATATAATCGAGTTGTGAAAAACAAAAGAAAAAGTACAGTCATGAACCAAATGCCTGCCCTATGGGCAGTGAAATACGAAGGAACAGAGATGGTGAGAAGGATGAATAAGGGTTTTAGAAGGGAGAATCAATATGTCTGTAGATATCGGGATAGATTTAGGTACAGCCAGTGTACTTGTTTATGTGAAAGGCAAAGGAGTGGTGCTTAAGGAGCCATCCGTTGTTGCATTTGACAGAGATACGAATGTCATCAAAGCGATAGGAGAAGAGGCACGCCTGATGCTGGGGAGAACACCGGGCAATATTACAGCAGTACGCCCGCTCCGTCAGGGTGTCATTTCTGATTATACGGTGACTGAGAAGATGATCAAATATTTTGTACAGAAGTCATTAGGAAAGAGAACATTTAAAAAGCCGCGAATCAGCATCTGTGTGCCAAGCGGAGTAACAGAGGTTGAGAAGAAGGCAGTCGAGGAGGCGACATTTGCGGCAGGAGCCAGAGAGGTTCATCTGATCGAGGAGCCGGTAGCGGCAGCGATCGGCGCGGGAATCGATATCTCTAAGCCCTGTGGGAATATGATCGTGGATATCGGCGGAGGGACAGCAGACATCGCGGTGATCTCACTTGGCGGTACTGTTGTGAATACTTCGATCAAGATCGCCGGAGATGATTTTGACGAGGCGATCGTACGTTATATGCGCAAGAAGCATAATCTTCTGATCGGGGAACGCACCGCAGAGGATATTAAGATCAAGATAGGAACCACCTATCCGCTTGTGGAGGAAGAGACCATGGAGGTTCGAGGGCGGAACCTGGTAACGGGACTTCCGAAGACGGTTACGGTGACCTCTTCTGAGACGGAGGAGGCACTGCGTGAGGCTACAGGTCAGATCGTGGAGGCTGTGATTGCCGTACTGGAACAAACACCGCCGGAATTATCGGCGGATATCCTTGACCGCGGGATCGTTCTGACCGGCGGCGGGGCAATGCTGCGCGGTTTAGAGGAGCTGATCGAGGAGAAGACAGGGATCCATACGATGACAGCGGAGGATCCGATGAAGGTCGTTGCGATCGGCACAGGGCAGTTTGTAGAATTCATGAGCGGCAGAACAGATTTTTAATGGCTGGGGCGGACAGTGAGCCGTTCAGGCTAATGGAATAGATTTCGAGAGGCAGAACAGATTTCAAGTGTCAGATAAAAAGGAATGGGACAGACTACTTCGAGAAGGATAGGGAGGAGTCTGTCTTAACTTATTTTAGCTCATTACGAAAGCGATGCGGATTTCAGCTCATCCGTTTTGACGGTAATTGTTCTGGTTAGGAGGAGATTGTGGAAGTCGTTACTGGGTACGTGGAACACATAGTATATAGAAATGAGGATAACGGGTATACCGTGTTCAATCTGGACAGTGAGGATGGGGAAGTGACCTGTGTGGGGAACTTTCATTACATAAACGAAGGGGAAATGCTGGAGATTCAGGGAGAGTATGTAAATCATAGTGTTTACGGCAGTCAGCTCAAGGTGAATTCTCACAAAGTTAAGGAGCCGGAGGACCTTGTGTCTATTGAACGATATCTGGGGTCCGGTGCCGTCAAGGGGGTCGGAGCAGCGCTTGCAGCCAGGATCGTAAGACGTTTCAAAGAGGATACCTTCCGCATCATTGAGGAGGAGCCTGAGCGTCTGGCGGAGGTGAAAGGTATCAGTGAGCGCAAGGCCAGGGAGATCGCTGAGCAGGTGGAGGATAAAAAAGATATGCGCAAGGCCATGATCTATCTGCAGAAGTATGGTATTTCCACCACCCTTGCTGTTAAGATATATAAGTATTATGGTTCCAAGCTATATCAGGTTCTGGAAGAAAATCCATATCAGCTTGCAGATAATATAGAGGGAGTTGGATTTAAGACAGCAGATGAGATCGCATCCCGTATCGGGATACACACGGACTCGGATTTTCGGATCCGCAGCGGAATCTTTTATACTCTCCAGCAGTCAACGGGCGAAGGGCATATCTATCTTCCGCAACAGCTTCTGGCAGCCCGTGCAGGACAGCTTTTGGGTGTACAGATCCAGGATGTGGAAAAGTATATCATGGATCTGTGCATTGAACGGAAAGTAGTACGGAAAGAGGAGCAGGGCGAAATACGCATCTATCCGGCACATTTTTATTATCTGGAGCTGAACACAGCAAGGATGCTCCATGACCTTAACATCGACTGTAATATGCCGGAGGACATGATGGAGAAACGGCTTCGCAAGGTGGAGGAGAAGGAATCGATCCTGCTGGATCCAATGCAGCACCGCGCAGTCATAGAATCTATCAAGCATGGTCTTTTGATCCTGACCGGAGGTCCGGGAACGGGAAAGACAACGACCATCAATACGATGATCCAGTTTTTTGAAAGTGAAGGGATGAGTATCCTTCTGGCTGCTCCGACGGGACGGGCGGCAAAAAGGATGACGGAGGCTACCGGGTATCAGGCTCAGACGATCCATCGTCTGCTGGAGGTCAACGGTAATCCGGAGGAAGAGGGGAATGTCAACGGTTTTATGAGAAACCGCCAAAATCCTCTTGAGACGGATGTTTTGATCATCGATGAGATGTCCATGGTGGACCTGACGTTAATGCACGCTCTTTTGTCGGCTGTTGTGGAAGGTACCAGGCTGATCCTGGTGGGAGATGTCAACCAGCTGCCGTCTGTTGGCCCCGGGAGTGTATTAAAGGATATCATTGCCTCGGGCAGCTTCCCTGTTGTCACATTGAAAAAGATTTTCCGACAGGCAGGAGAGAGTGATATTGTTGTTAATGCGCATAAGATCAATGCAGGCGAGCAGGTCATTCTGAATAATAAGAGCCGGGATTTCTTCTTCCTGAAGCGTCAGGAGGCAGATGTGATCATCAGCGTTGTCATTACGCTGATCCAGAAGAAGCTGCCCAAATATGTAAACGCGGCCCCCACCGATATTCAGGTGATGACACCGACAAGAAAGGGACTTCTGGGAGTGGAGCGGCTAAATACCATCTTGCAGCGCTATCTGAATCCACCTGCGCCAGAAAAGGCAGAAAAGGAATTTGGGGATAAATTGTTCCGTATTGGGGATAAAGTGATGCAGATCAAGAATAACTACCAATTAGAGTGGGAAATCTGTACAAAATTCGGACTGACTGTGGATAAAGGGACAGGAATTTTTAATGGGGATATGGGAATCGTGACGGATATCAACACTTATGATGAGACGTTGGAAGTGGAATACGATGAAGGCCGTAAGGTAAAGTATCCAAATGAATTACTGGATGAACTGGAACTGGCCTATGCGATCACCGTACATAAATCGCAGGGAAGTGAATATCCGGCGGTCATTATCCCGCTTCTTCCCGGACCAAGGCTTTTATACAACCGGAACCTGCTGTATACAGCTGTGACACGTGCTAAAAAATGTTTAACTATCGTGGGGAGTGAAACGACATTTCAAGATATGATACAAAACAAAAACGAACAAAACCGTTATACCAGCCTGGCAGAGCGTATTCAGGAATTTTAGATCTGCTGTATCCTCCCATCTGCCCCTTCTGCGGCAGGATCACGGATAAAGGAATCTGTCCATCCTGCAGGCAGAAGCTACCCTATGTCAGTGAACCGCGCTGTATGCGCTGTGGGAAACCTCTGGAGAAGGAAGAGCAGGAATACTGCCGCGACTGCAGCAGACATTCCTCCTATTATGAGCAGGGATACAGCATCTGGCTGCATAAGCCGCCGGTTTCACAGGCTGTGTATGGATTAAAGTATAAGAACAAAAGAAGATATGGAAAAGTGTTTGCTCAAGAGATGGCCCAATGCTATGGAGATCAGATCAAAAGATGGGGGATCCAGGAGATCATCCCGGTTCCGCTGCATAGGCGCCGCCAAAGAAGGCGGGGATATAATCAGGCCGCTATTCTGGCGGAAGAGCTGGGAAAGCTTGTGCATATTCCTGTGAATGAAAAGGCCATTTTCCGGATTCGAAATACCAGGCCGCAGAAGGAGTTAGATGATGCACAGCGGGCAGGGAATCTGAAAGGTGCTTTTGCAGTGGCAGGACAGAAGAAGGTAAAGCCAGTGGTGCTGGTCATAGACGACATATATACAACAGGCAGTACGATACAGAGAGTGGCGAAAATGTTGAAAACAGCAGGCGCTGAAAAAGTATATTTTTTGACTATAAGCATTGGACAAGGGCTCTGACAGTATGCTATACTAAAAATGATGTTTACTGAAAGCATAAGAATACTTCGAGGTGAAGACATGTTAGATAAAAACCGTATCAGACTGATGACGAAGATGGCACAGTATGAGAAGTCACTGGCGCCGGAGGATTTAAAGATCAGCAGTTATTATAAAAAGGATTATGCAAGCCTGAATACCCTGATCACAGTGATCTGGATCACGATCGGATATGCCCTGGCGGCGGGGCTTGTCATACTATGCAACGTGGATGCACTGTTGAAAGACCTGACGATGACTAAGCTGTTCATCATGATCGCAGTTGCAGTCGGAACTTACATCATACTGCTTGTTGTATACTGTGTATGTGCCAGCAGTTTTTATAAATCGAAGCACAATAAAGCAAAGCAGCGTGTTAAGATGTATTACCGAGATTTATCCCGTCTGGGAAAGATGTATATGAAGGAGAAGAATTAGAAAATGAGTACTTTACTTGTCTGGAAAGAGCAGCTTCAAAAGATATATGCAAAATATTCCACCTATATTATGAAGGCACTGCAGTTTATTTTAGGACTATGTGTCTTCGGCCTCATAAATTCGAATATCGGTTTTATGAAAGCCGCTTCTTCTATCCTGTGTACGATCGGGCTTTCTGTCGTGTGTGCCTTCCTGCCGCTTGTAGTGATGGTGATCGCAGCAACAGTTCTCGTGCTTCTGCATTTTTATGCACTGTCGATGCCGATCGCACTGGTATCGTTGGTTATCTTCCTGATCATGTACATTTTCTACTTTCGGTTCACACCTAAAAAGGCATGGCTCGTGTTGCTGACACCTGTTGCATTTGCCCTGAAGGTGCCTCTCGTGATTCCTGTGGCGTTTGGGCTTTTAGGATCGCCTATCTGGGTACTTCCGGCTGCTTTTGGAACGATCGCATATTACATGATCCATTTTGTAAAGGTATCCTCTGCCGCTTATAAAGGCGGAGATGCAAAAAATCTTGTAGAGGGCTTGATGGCATTTACGAAGCAGTCCTTGAACAATAAAGAGATGTGGGTGATGGTACTGGCGGTGTCTATTGGCCTCCTTATTGTGTATGCCATTCGGACACGCTCCTTTAACCATGCGTGGAAGATTGCCTCTGCATTGGGGGCAGTAGCTTCGATCATCGTAGGAGCAGCGGGAAATATTGCCATGAACGTGCATCTGTCATATGGTATTTTGGCAGGCAGCGGCGTGGCAGCGATCGCTGTGGGGCTGGTTTTGGAATTTTTATTCTTTTCCGTGAATTATGCCCGGACAGAACGTATGCAGTTTGAGGATGACGAATATTATTATTATGTAAAGGCAGTTCCGAAGATCGGGGTGTCTGCACCGGAGATGAGCGTTAAGCATATTAATGAACGGAAGGAACAGGCGGATTCACAGGAGACGGTGGTGATAGATCCGCAGGATGTGGAGCAGGCGGCGGAATTGCAGAAACGTCCTCCGAGAAAGAAGAGACCTGCGCCAAAGCCGAGAAACCAGGTGAGAAAAGTCGATCATGCGAGAGCTGCGGACGAGATCCTTCTGACAAGAAGTCTGACAAGGGAGCTTGGCTTAGATAATCTGGAAGATGAATTAAATAAATAATTTAGAAAATATCAGGGAGTATATAGAGTAAGACAGGAGGTGGCATAGTGGAACAGTGGATAAGAAGATTTTTTGACAATTATGTGAATGACATGTACTTTCCGAATGTGCACCTGACGGATATTATTGAGATTCTGATCGTTGCTGTGATCGTTTATGAGATCATGCTCTGGATCAAAAACACAAAGGCGTGGATGCTTTTAAAGGGTATGATCGTTCTAGCGTTATTCATCCTGGTTGCTGCGATCTTTCAAATGCATACAATCCTGTTTCTGGCCAGAGAATCGATCAATGTACTGGCGATTGCCGCTGTGGTCGTGTTTCAGCCGGAACTGCGCCGGGCTTTGGAGAAGCTGGGGGAGAAGAATCTGCTCAGTAATATCAACTTATTTGACAGGAACAAGGAAAACCAGCGCTTTTCAGATGAGACTGTGGAGAGTCTGGTGAAGGCTTGTTTTGATATGGGGAGTGTCTGTACAGGAGCTTTGATCGTAGTGGAACAGGCGATACGCCTTACAGAATATGAGATGACGGGAATCGAACTGGATTGTAAAGTATCCTCCCAGGTGCTGCTTAACATTTTTGAGCATAACACACCGCTGCATGACGGTGCAGTGATCATCCGGGGAGACAGGATCACGTCCGCGACGTGTTATCTGCCGTTGTCGGACAATATGCAGATCAGCAAGGATTTAGGAACCAGGCACAGAGCTGCACTGGGGATGAGCGAGGTGAGCGATGCTCTCATCATTGTTGTTTCAGAGGAGACAGGACAGGTATCCGTAGCAATGGGCGGACAGCTGGCGAGAGGAATTACGCCGGAATACCTTGCGACAAGGCTGAGCCAAATCCAGTATAGAACCTCAGAAGGGAAGAAATTTACTATACGGAAAGGACGGCAGAAACATGAAGAAATATAAGTTTACAGATAATCTCGGACTCAAGATCATGGCTTTTGTTTTTGCAGCCCTTTTATGGCTGGTAGTTGTCAATATAGATGATCCTGTAGAGAGTGCGACCTTTCGGAATGTACCGGTGACCCTGCAGAATACTCAGATCGTGAAGAACGGCGGGGATACCTATACGATCCAGGATGATACACAGACAGTCAGTGTGGTGGTAACTGCCAAGCGTTCTATTTTATCAAAGATCACGACAGGCAGCATCCAGGCTACTGCTGATTTTGCCGAGATGCAGATGGAATCACTGGTTCCGATCAAGGCATCATTAACGGGTTACGATAAATATACGGCGGAAGCCACACCAAATAATCTGAAAGTAAAAATAGAAAAGTATACGAGTAAAGTATTCCCGCTGACGGTGAGTGCATCTGGAGCACCGCGCGATGGACATGTGGTCGGAGAATTTACACCAAATCCGAATAAGATCCAGGTAAGCGGCCCGGAATCTTTGGTCAATAGTATTGATAAAGCGGTGGCAAAGGTAGATGTTTCCGGTATTTCGAAATCGAGTGTTCTGCCGGCCGAATTGATGTATTATAGCAGCAGCAGTAACGTGATCGAGGGCAGCCAGCTGACCAATAATCTGGGGAAAGAAGGTGTCACAGTTAATGTAAATGTACTGAATACCAAAAATCTGTCTTTGAAATTCTATGTATCGGGCATGCCGGAGGACGGATATGTCTTCAGCGGGCTCACATGTGAACCGGAAAAGATACAGGTATGTGGTACAGCAGAAGCATTGTCTGGAATTTCGTCACTTGAGATACCGGGATCAGAGCTTGATATTACCGGTCTGAATAAAAAGATGGAGAAGACAGTGGATATCCTGCCGTATCTGCCAGAAGGAATCGATCTGGTGGATGAGACGGCCAATAATGTGATCGTAACAGTGAGCATAGAAGAAGCAGGTACGCGGACGATTGAGCTTCCGGCGGAGTCTATCCGTGTGGATAATTTAAAGGATGATCTGTTGATCTCTTATGATAAGGATACGAAGATCGAGCTGCAGTTTCGAGGCCCGAAGCAGGAGCTGGATGCGCTTGATCTAAAGGATGCGGTGTATATCGACATGAAGAACTGGGGAAAGCCGGGGAGATATGACGTGCCTGTCAATGTGAAGCTGCCGGATGAAGTACAGGCAGAAGTAACGTTGTCTAAGCGCCCGAGTGTTAAGGTGACTGTAAAGGAAAAAGAGGACAATACAGGTTCTACAGACTCCACCGAACTGACGGAGTCGGCAGAACAGAAGGATAAAGATTAAGGGAGGGCAGCACAGAGATGGTTAGTGAAAAAGTGATTATCAAGAATCCGACAGGCCTTCATCTCAGACCGGCAGGGTTGTTCTGTAAGACTGCGATGCAGTATGGCTGCAAGATTACAGTAGAGAAGAAGAACAAGCATGAAGATGTGACGGCCAATGCCAAGAGTGTGTTAAGTGTACTTGGCGCATGCATCAAAAGCGGGGATGAGATCAGGATCGTATGTGAAGGGGAGGATGAAGAAGCAGCCCTTAAGGAAATGGTCCGTATCGTTGAGGATGGCCTTGGAGAGTAAGACTTTTAGAGAAAAGGAAAATAAGGAACAGTGCAAGGAGAAGGAAAATGAGTAAAGCTACATTAGTGATCATGGCAGCGGGAATCGGAAGCAGATTTGGAGGCGGAATCAAACAGCTGGAGCCGGTAGGGCCAAATGGTGAGATTATCATGGATTATTCGATCTATGATGCAATGGAGGCTGGATTCGACAAAGTGGTCTTTGTCATCAGGAAAGACTTAGAGAAGGATTTTAGAGAGGTTATCGGCAACCGTATTGAAAAAGTAGTAGATGTTGATTATGCTTTCCAGGAGGTAGACGATATTCCACAGCCATACAAGGAGACTTTCAAAGAAAGAACGAAGCCATGGGGGACCGGGCAGGCAATCCTTAGCTGTAAGGATGTAGTGGACGCTCCGTTCCTGGTTATTAATGCAGATGATTATTATGGAAAAGAGGCATTTAAAGAAGGCTTTGAATATCTGACCAGTGCACCAAAGGATGGTGCCAGGGAAATCTGTATGATCGGATTTGTACTCAGGAATACTCTGAGTGATAATGGAGCAGTTACACGCGGCATCTGTGAGGTTGGAGATGACGGAATGCTTACAAAGATCGTTGAGACACACAATATTGAAAAAGTGGAGGGCGGTGCAGCCGTACGCAGGGAGGATAGCCTGGAAATAATTGATGTTGATTCAGCTGTTTCCATGAACATGTGGGGCTTAAGACTAGATTTCTTCCAGATACTGGACAGTGGATTCCAGGAATTTTTGAGTAAAGTCGAGCCGGAGAATTTAAAGGCGGAATACCTTCTCCCAACAATTATAGGGGAGCTGTTGGAAGAAGGAAAATTAGCAGTTAAGGTATTAAAATCACATGATAAGTGGTTTGGAGTAACTTATAAGGAAGACAAAGACGCTGTTGTTGCAGCGGTAAGGGGATTGATCGATGCGGGAGTTTATCCGGAGAAGTTATTTGCGTATTAAAAAAAGTGAGAGGCATGTGCATCCGTGATGGGTGCATGTGCTTTTGTGCGTTTTTAGACGGGTGGAAGAAAATGGGAAGAGGAAAGGAATAGACAGAATAAGATATGAAATGGAAAAAAGGGGCTTATCTCTTAACTGCTCTTCTAATCAGTGTTTCTAATGTCACTTATGCGGAAGAACCAGATAATAGTCAAGAAACCTATGAAGAGTCAGAAACTGGGCAGGAGGATGTACAGGATCCAAAGCAGGAAATGCAGGAGAATGAAAATCCACCGCATGGGGATGAGACGGGACAACAGGCAGGGGAACCAGAGGCTGAACCTCCGATAGAAGAATCACAATCTGAATCACAACAGTCGGAAGAGCCAAAAGCGGAAGAGGCAAAAGAGGAACAGCAAGGAGAAGAACAAGCTGATACAGAGGAAGATCAAAAAGACTATGTCATCTGGGGAAGAGGAAGAGGAATCACCCCGGCAACATTGAAAAGTGATCATGACCAGTTCGCAGCTATCTCTTCGGGGCTGGATATCGTGGGGATAGAAGCAGCAGCGAAGAAAAAGCTTGATTCTTATGTGAGTCAGAAAGATATTCAAACGGATTTCGGCAGGCTTGTTGGTCAAGGACAGATAAAGAATACTAATACGGCCTTTTATGAATATGAGAAAGGTCTGGTTGTTACATCACAGTATGGTACATTCCGAATCGAGCTTCCTATGTTGAATACATTTCTTACAAGCGGCGGGCTGGCAGCAATCGGTGCTCCGATGGAAGAACAGACGGCAGATGATGGGTATATACGCCAAAAGTTTGAAAAGGGCCTTTTATCATGTGAAATAGAAAAACATCCGGATACTTTAGCAGTACGAAGAGGCAACACATATTACTTTAAAAACACATTAGGTAATGGTCCGGCAGATAAAGTAATCGCATATGGCAGAAAAAATGATACAGTCTTGATAGGGGACTGGGACGGAGATGGTCTGGATACACTTTGTGTCAGACGTGGAAATGCATATTATTTTAAGAACAGTATGTCAGGCGGTGAAGCAGATTCAGTTGTAAATTATGGGCGTTCAGGTGATAAA
Source organism: Faecalicatena sp. (assembly GCF_058819085.1). Lineage (NCBI taxonomy): Bacteria > Bacillati > Bacillota > Clostridia > Lachnospirales > Lachnospiraceae > Faecalicatena > Faecalicatena sp. Next base: position 38,949 of record NZ_JBZUUL010000026.1, on the reverse strand, counting down.
GTTTTAGTGGGCGACTGGGATGGAGACGGTCGTGATACACTTTGTGTTAGAAGAGGAAATACATACTACTTTAAAAATAGTATATCTGGTGGAAAAGCGGATCATGAAGTTTACTATGGCAGAAAAGCAGATGATGTACTGATCGGCGATTGGGACGGGGACGGACTAGATACGCTTAGTGTACGCCGTGGAAATATTTATTATTTGAAAAACAGCATAAGCAGTGGAAAAGCAGACGCCGAAATTGCCTATGGAAGAAGGACGGACAAGGTTTTGGTGGGAGACTGGGACGGCGATGGAAAGGATACACTATGCGTCCGCAGAGGGAACACCTACTATATAAAGAACAGTATACAAAATGGAGTGGCCGACCAGACCGTTTTTTATGGAAAGTCTAATGATATCACTTATTCAGGTAAGTGGATAACAGGTAATAAAGTTGAAGTTCCAGAGGCACAGAATCTAAAGTTTAATCAGTCGCATGGGTTTACCTATAGTCAGCTGACACAAGCTTACGCAGGAAACAGTGTAAATGCGGCATCATTCAGGAAGAGCGCAGTGACCACATATGTGGATGGAGCGGGGAATGAGATACAATATTCTGCATATTACGATTTCTATGGTACAATTGTGCTGGCTAAACGGGTGAATGAAGAGCCGTGGGAATATCAGTGGACAGGTTATAAAGGCAGTTTTACAGATGCCCATAATGTGATCTCTCTTGCTGTTGACGGTGCGGGATATCTCCATATTGCGTGGAGTGAACATTCGGGCAGATTGTTATATGCCAGGTCCGCATCTTCCGGCTCTATGAACATGACTAAGATGCAGATGATCGGAACGCTTGAGGACCGGGTAACATATCCGGAGTTTTATGTGCAGCCGTCAGGAGATATGTTTTTCTTATATAGAAATGGCAGTTCAGGGAATGGCAATATCGTATTAAACAGATACATTACAGCATCAGGTACATGGCAGCGTGTACAGGATAATCTCATCTCAGGTGAAGGCAGGATTTCACCGTATTGGCAGGCGTGTGTTGATGCCGCAGGCAGACTGCATATCTCCTGGGTATGGAGGGAGACAGGTAATGTTGTCACAAACTATAACATGTCATATGCAGTGTCAACGGATGCAGGGGGAACAGCTTTTGTAGATTCAGCCGGTAAGGCAAAGAAGTTACCGATCACAGAATCCACTGCGGAGGTAATCTGTGAGATTCCAAGGAACAGTTCACTGATCAATCAGACCTCCATGTCAGTGGATGGGGAAAACAAACCATATATCATTTCCTATTGGCGTGTGAACGGTGTGGTCCAATACAATATCATACGATTCACAGGAACAAAATGGATCATATATAACACGGACATTCGGACAACTGATTTTGATCTGACAGGAGTGGGAACCAGGCAGCTTCCATGCGGCAGACCTCAGATTCTGGTAGATGGGATTGGTGATGATGCAAAGATTTATGTGCTTTTCAGGGATGATGAGAGAGGCGGGAAAGCTTCTATCGCGAAACTGCGGGTGCAGGATACGGAGATTTTCACAGAGAAGATGATCGATATTACAGACTCTACATTGGAAGAGTGGGAACCAAACTTTGATCTTTCTCTCTGGAATCAAAAGAGGGAACTTCATATTTTCCTGCAGAAGGAGTACTTTAATGTTGATGGAGCCGGAAAACGGAACAACGCAGAGTATGTATATGTAGTAAATGCAACTTCATTTTTGAATGAGTAACAAAAGATTAGTGATAGGTAATGTAACAAATGTGTAATTAAAGAAAGGGTAATGAAAAGGGTGAGTAAATGAAAAAACGACTTTTAGCCATAGGGTTGTGTGTCTGCCTGAGTTTTGGAATGTTTTCGTCATTAGGTGTAGAGACATATGCGGAAGAAATAAGTAATACTGCTGGGCAGACAGAAGAACAGCAGACAGTAGGGAATACAACAGAAAATTCGATTCCGGATGCGGGAAATACAAACGGAGAGTCAGGGGATACGCAAGACAAAGCTGATGACACAAATAACTCCAATGAGGCGGCTGATACAGTTGAGAATCAACAGACTCCTCCGTCACAGGAGGCATCGAATCCGGAAAGCGAAACACCGGGAGAAGAGCAGCAGGAGAAAGAACCTGAGGCAGAGGAAAATACGGAGGAGCAGAATGCACAGTATACTCCGGTAGAAATCCAATGTATGGATGAAGACGGTAATATATTTTATATTACGGATGATGTGTCTCCGGTTGTGGATTCCGTAGAATACAGATCACGTGCAGTGAGCGATAAGATCGTGAATCTGCGTGCAAAGAAGGATGGGACTCCTGTAGATGGCAATAAAGTGATGGAATACCAGGAATATGGAACAAAAGAAGCGGGGTATCTGAATGGCACGGTAGCTGCTGATGCCGCATATTTAGGAACTCAGGGCGGTATGGTCAGGTTTATGATCAGCGGTGTAATAGGAGAAGTAAAGGAATCAGAGGTGCAGGTAGTAAATAAAAGTGACAAAATGAATATCAGCAGCTATTATACAAATGGTACTTATTTATACCATAAGGTCAGCTCAAACTTAAATTCCAATATATCAAGTTTACTGAATGTAGGTCTGCGCCAGTCATATATGTCCACTGGAACAACATATTACAGCTATGACGGACATTATTTTTATACGGATTACTCTGTGATGCTGGATGATTACAGGAATAATACCAGAAAACGTTCCATCAACCCGACGGCACCGTACTATAATTATTATCAGTATCTGCCGATGCGCAGCACGACCACATACTCAGCGTCACGTCTGACAAGCCTGATTAATGCAAAAACTGAGAATTATTCTAAAATGAGAAATCTTGGGGACAGTTTAGTATCCAATCAGAATACATATGGCGTCAATGCACTGCTGATGGCAGGATTGGCTGCAAATGAAAGTGCCTGGGGAAAAAGCCAGATCGCTTTGCAGAATAATAATCTTTTTGGATTAAATGCTATCGATAGTTCTCCGGGGGCAAATGCTGATAAATACTCTGACCCAAATGCGTGCGTACGGAGTTTTGCAGAAAGCTGGATGTCTAAGAGGTACTTAAATCCTAATAATAGTAATTATTATGGTGGCTATTTTGGTAATAAGGCAAGCGGAATAAATGTAAAATATGCATCTGATCCATATTGGGGGGAAAAGGCTGCTGCCTGTGCATGGATATTAGATGCAGATGGTACAGACAGAAATAAGTATACGATCGGTGTGAAAGATATTAATGGAATCGACCACACTGATATGAATATAAGGAAAGAAAGCAGTGCCTCTTCAACAAAAATCTTTTCCACAGGAAAACAGACTACGCAGGCATTTCTCCTTTTGGGTGAAGAGAACGGGTTTTATAAGATCCAGAGTGATCCGGTGCTGAACAGTGAAAGGACTGCTATTCATCCAAAATCGGGAACATACAGGTTCCAGTCCATGTACTTATATGCGAGCAAAGATTATGTAACTCTGGCAGCCGGAGGGAAGGATTTTGCGGCACCAAAGCCTTCTGATAATTCAGCACAGGAGATACCTAATGCAGATACACTGGCGGTCAGGAGAGGCAATACCTATTATTTCAAATACAGCCTGTCTGATGGTGAGGCTGACCTTACAATTCCATATGGTAAAGCGAGCGACGAGGTTTTGATCGGAGACTGGGATGGTGACGGAGTAGATACCTTATGTGTACGGAGAGGAAATGTATACTACTTTAAAAACAGTTTAGAAGCAGGAGAAGCCGATGCTGTTGTTTATTATGGAAGAAGGAATGACCAGGTACTTGTTGGAGATTGGAATGGAGACGGTAAGGATACCTTATGTGTGCGGCGCGGAAATACATATTACATAAAAAACAGTATTGCAGACGGGGAAGCGGATGTGACTATTCCATATGGCAGGTCAGCAGATAATGTGTTGGTAGGAGACTGGGATAAGAATGGAACAGATACCTTATGCGTGCGCCGCGGCAATTATTACTATTTCAAGAATAATCTCCAGAGCGGAGAAGCGGATGCTACGATTCCGTATGGCAGATCTGCGGATAATGTGCTGGTAGGAGACTGGGATGGTGATGAAGCAGATACCTTATGCGTAAGACGTGGAAATACCTACTATATAAAGAACAGTATCGATGGTGGCGAAGCAGATTCTGTTGTTGTATATGGCAGAAAAAATGATATTACTTATGCAGGAACATGGAAGTAAAAAAATTAGAGTATAGGGCCAATAGCTTCCCAGCGTTAAAAAGCCCTTTTAAGGAGAGTCTGATTGAGATATGACAGAAAGGATGACACGATTGAAGAAGAACAAGAGAAGACTAACCGCATCAGTTTTAGGAGTTTGCATGTTGATAGGATGCCTGGCAGTGCCCATGCCTGTCAAAGCAGAGGAATTACCTCCAGTGGAAACTACCAAAGCGGCAGAGGAAGCTGGAGATGTAAATCAGCCAGAGGGGACAACAGAGGAAAATGGACAGCCGAACACGGATACAGAGATAAACGATACATCAGATCAGGAGCAGGCAGATAGTAAGCAGGCAGCGAACGAAGGTACAGAGACAGGGCAGACAGGAGAAAATACAGACAATGGACAGACACAGGATACCGTAGACGGTATGGAAAGTACACCGCCTGACGAGGAGACCGGTGGAACCGCGGAAGAAGATGTACTTTCAGAACAACAGGGACTAAAAGCCAACAGCTGGCGTTTCCGGGATGGTGAAATGTTGATGACACCTCAGTATAGATCGAGAGCAGGCTCTTATCCGCATGCATGGGAGAAGGTAAATGGTGTTTATATGAACAGTGCAGGCGAACCGATCGAGGGGGCATTAGAAAAAGGGATTGACGTCAGTTATGCGCAGGGGAAAATTGACTGGGAAAAAGTAAAGGCAGATGGAATAGACTTTGCGATCATACAGTGCGGATACGGCAATGACTATGCAAGCCAGGATGATAAGTACTGGGCATATAATGTATCGGAGTGTGAACGGCTCGGTATTCCGTACGGTGTTTATATTTATTCCTATGCAACGAATGTAAAGATGGCAAAAAGTGAGGCAGAGCATGTACTGCGGCTGCTCAATGGGCATAATCCTACCTATCCCGTTTATTTTGATATGGAAGATGACTCAACGAAAGATGTGAAGCCGGAAATAAAAGGACAGATGGCAGAGACATTTTGTAATACAGTCTCAGTACAGGGGTATGATGTCGGAATCTATGCAAATCTAAACTGGTGGAATACACAGCTTACCAGCCCGAAATTTCAAAATCCGTCATGGTCTAAGTGGGTTGCGCAGTATAATGTTACCTGTGATTACGATGGGGAATATGATATCTGGCAGGCTACATCAGAGGGGACAGTAGATGGAATCAATGGAAGAGTAGATGTGAACTTTTGGATGAATCCTAATAAACGATACGGGGAATCAGGTGCCACATTGGCTGTAAGGAGAGGAAACGAATATCACTTTAAATATTCATTGGGAAATGGACCGGCAGATCTGGTCATAAACTATGGTAATTCGAATGATATTATTCTGGTAGGTGACTGGGATGGTGACGGAGTAGACACACTGTGTGTCCGCCGTGGTAATACTTATTATTTCAAAAACAGTCTGTCAAGTGGAGAAGCTGATAAGGTAGTGAGTTATGGACGCCGTAATGATGAGGTGTATGTAGGTGATTGGGATGGTGACGGAGTAGATACTTTATGTGTGCGCCGCGGGAATACCTATTATATCAAAAACAGCTTATCTGACGGAGCAGCGGACAGGGTTGTTGCTTATGGAAAATCGGCAGATTCTATTCTGACAGGTGATTGGGATGGTGATGGAGTAGATACCTTATGCGTCCGTCGGGGAAATACATATCACGTAAAGAACAGTCTGTCTAATGGTGCAGCAGACGCTGTCATCCCTTATGGAAAATCATCCGATGTCATTATAGTAGGTGACTGGGATGCAGATAGGATGGACACGTTGTGTGTAAGGAGAGGCAGCGAATATCATTTTAAGAATTCCATACAGGCCGGTGAGGCAGATCAGATAATCGTATACGGTAAAAAGACAGACACCGTATATGCCGGAAAATGGAGATAAAAAAAGAAAAGCGTAAATAACTTCTAGCGGGAAAATAAGTGGGAGACATCAAGGATTTAGAGATGCCAGGACACTTATTTTCCCGCTGTTTTGTTTGAGAACACAGTCTTTAAAATTTAAAGCTTTTAAACTTTGAGTATTTTAAAATATAATCTTTAATTTTATCCTTAAAATTCAGCAGTTGCCTGTACCTTGAAATAGTGTTATACTTTACAGATGTGAAAATGTATTTTCTTAATATGTTAGGAGTAGATGAAATGAATTATGCGGTGATTTTTGCAGGAGGGACCGGGACAAGGATGAATACTAAAACCCTTCCCAAACAATTCTTGAAATTACATGGAAAAGAAATTATCATATATACACTTGAGCATTTTGAGAATCATCCAGAGATAGATGGGATTTCTGTTGTATGCATTGATGAATGGATCGAGTATCTGAAAAAGCTTCTTGATAAATATCAGATTCGAAAGGTAAAGTGGATCTCACCCGGAGGAAGCACAGGACAGGAATCTATTTATCATGGTCTGGATGCTATGAGAGGTGATATCGATGAGAATTCTATCGTATTGGTACATGATGGAGTCAGACCGTTGATCGATGCAGAACTGATCTCTGAAAATATCAAAGTGGCGAAAGAAAAAGGATGTGCCGTGACGGTCGTACCTGCAACAGAGACAGTCATGCTCGTGGATGATAATGGGCAGATCGTAGAAAGTGTTGACAGACACAAATGCCGCGTGGTACGCGCCCCTCAGAGCTTTGTTTACCGGGATCTTTTAAAAGCGCATGATGAAGCAAGAAATCAAGGGATCAATACGATCATAGACTCTGCCACTATGATGTCAGTCGCTGGATATTCTTTGAATCCAGTGGTTGGAAAACCGGACAATATTAAAATAACAACCCCTTCGGATTATTATACATTCCGGGCAATTGTGGAAGCAGAAGAGAACTCTCAGATTTTCGGATATTAGGAGATGGTGGTATTATATGGAACAATTTTATGATCAGGAGACGTTAGCAAAGGTACAAAAGACGCAGGCGGGAATTTTGAAAGATGTTCTGGATTTATGTGAAAAGCATGTCATAGATGTCTTCATTATTTTTGGCAGTGCCCTCGGGGTGGTGCGCCATCAGGGATTCATTCCATGGGATGATGATATTGATATCGGTATTTTCAGGGAAGATCTGCCGCGTTTTGTGAAGGCAGCAAAGGAGGAACTGGGAGAAAAGTATGAGTTCCTAACCTGTGAGACCAACCTGAATTATGCCTGTACGGTAACACATTTTCAGAAAAAGGGAACTAAGTTTGTATCCAGGGATGTGAAGAACTGTGACTATACTCCGGGGATCAACATTGATATTTTTATATATGACCATCTGGCTGACGGGTGTCTGGCAAGGAAACGGCAGTTTTTTATGACATGGTTCCTGGGCCGTCTGTTATACTTAAGCGGAAAGGGAATCCCTTTTATTCCTTACACCGGATTCAAAAAGAAGGCCGCCGAGTTGATCTGCAGCATGGTACGTTTGGGATTACGGATCCTGCATATTACTCCGCTTAAAGTGTATCGAAGATTCCAGAAGGAGTCCCAGCGGTATAATAAGCAGAAGACAGAGTGTTATTGTGCATTTGAGACACCGAAGCCGTGGTTGAATGCAATGAAAAAGAGTGATGTATATCCATTGAAGAAGATGCCTTTTATGGATTTCTTTGTGTATATTCCGAAGAATACGGATCAGCTTCTGACCAGGATCTTCGGAGACTATATGCAGCTGCCGCCAGAGGATAAACGGATCAATCACAGGCCTTATGAGATTGATTTTGGGGAAGAAAAATAATTATGATCGGAGCAGATATCAGCCAGTGGCGGTCTGTTTGGAGGCAAAATATGCGTCAAAAATCGATTACTGTTAATCTTATTACGAATGGGATCAAGACGCTGATGAGCGTACTGTTCCCGTTGATCACCTTTCCCTATGCATCCCGGGTGCTGGGGACGGTCGGCATAGGTAAGGTAAGCTATGCCGCCTCTATTATTTCCTATTTTTCCCTGATCGCCTCTCTTGGGATCAACACATATGCAGTCCGGGAGGGAGCCAGGATCAGGGATGATAGGGAAAAGTTCAATAAGTTTGCAAAAGAGATTCTAAATATTAATCTGTTTACTACGGTCGTCTCATATGCACTTCTGATCATTTTTTTAAAGATGCCTGTATTGACAGGGTATAAGACCTTGCTGGTCATCTCAAGTGCGGGGATTGTGTTCACGACCATCGGGATGGAATGGCTTTTTGTTATCAAGGAAGAGTATACCTATATTACGAAGAGGGCGATTCTTTTTCAGATATTATCGCTGGTTCTGTTGTTTCTGCTCGTAAGGAGCAAAGAGGACTACTATTGGTATGCTGCATTGACCGTGATCTCATCCGGTGGATCGGCAGTTCTGAATCTGTGGCATTCACGGAAGTTTGTAGACTGGCGGAAACATCATGTTTATGAATATAAAAAGCATTTCAAGCCAATTTTTTTAATCTTTGGTACAAGCCTTGCATCCAGCATCTATATGACTATGGATACGACTATGCTTGGAGCAATGAGGGGAGATTCTGCAGTAGGTGTGTATACGGCAGCGGTAAAGATCAATCTGGTAGTCAGTACGCTGATTGGAACCATTTCCTCGACTATCCTGCCCAGAGTTTCCTATTATATAGGAAACGGGCTGAAGAAAGAATATGAGAGGCTGATGAAGTCCTCCATGGATATTCTTCTTATGATATCGGTACCTGCAGCGGTCGGAATGATCTGTACCAGCGATATTTTGATCCTTTTGTTCAGTGGTGCTGAGTTCCTGGCGGGTACAATGGCGGCAAAGATCCTTTCTGCAAAGGTACTGGTGGGGGCAGTCAACAGAGTGTTTGCCTACCAGATCTGTACACCTTATAAGAAAGATAGGGAGGTTTTGATCTCCACGGCCAGCGGGGCAGTCTTTAATCTGTTTGCGAATGCGGTGCTGATTCCGACGGTTGGGGTCACCGGTGCGGCCATTGCAACGCTTTGCTCGGAGCTGGTGGTTTTTCTGGTACTTGCAAAGTATGCAAAGGATCTGTTAAAGATCGGCCCCTTGTTTCATCGGATGCCGGTCTATTTGACTGCAAGTATCTGGTTTTTTGGGGCACGCTTGTTTGTCCATCAGTTTTCACTAAGCCAGACTGTGGAACTGGTCATCACAGTAGCAGTCAGCATGTGTGGATACTTTGGGATTCTGCTATTGATCAAAGATCCATATCTACATCAGTATATCAATAAATTTTTGAGAATATTGAAACAGAAACATTAGAAGGAAAAGGAGCAGGACGAAGAATATGGAAGAATGCTTGAAGAACTCAAAACAACAGGAAGACCTGGATTTGATCGCACAAAGCAGCCTTGATTTCGAAAAGTACAGGAATGCAAGTATCTTTGTGACAGGCGCCACAGGTCTGATCGGATCCTCCTTGGTTAAAAGTTTTTTATGCTGCAACAGGAAAAGAAACTTAAATATCCATGTGATCGCAGCCGTGAGAAGCCGGGATAAAGCAGAGTCAGTCTATGGCGAATTGCTGAAAAGAGAAGAACTGGAGCTCTATATAGGAGATATCATTGATCCGGTACAGTATGGAGGACCGATCGACTATATGTTTCATACTGCTAGTATTACGACATCAAAACTGATGGTGGAGCATCCGGTCTGCACCATTGAAACTGCCTATCAGGGAACAAAGAATATCCTGGAGCTTGCCCGGGATAAGAAAGTTCGGGGACTTGTGTATGTGTCTTCTATGGAGGTTTATGGGATCCCCGATCCGGATCTGGAATTTGTTAAGGAGGAGAATCTGGGCTATATCGACATCGGAAGTGTAAGAAGCAGCTATTCAGAAGGCAAGAGAATTTGTGAGTGCCTGTGTACGGCATATGCTTCGGAATATAAAGTACCGGTCAGGACGGCCAGACTTGCCCAGACATTTGGAGCAGGAGTGCTTCCGAGTGATAACCGGGTCTATGTGCAGTTTGCAAAAAGTGCAGTGAACCGTGAAGATATCGTTCTTCATACAGAAGGAACCTCCGAGGGGAATTATTGCTACACACGCGATGTGATAAAGGCATTGATCCTCTTGGGATATAAAGGAGAGAACGGAGAAGCTTACAATATAGTAAATGAGGAGACGCATATGCAGATACGCCATATGGCGGCTCTGGTGGCAGAAAAGATTGCAGGTGGAGAGATCTCAGTCAGATTTGAGATCCCTGAATCCACGCTTGCATTCGGATACGCTCCGGCAGTGAAGATGAAGCTTAGCGGCGCAAAGATGCGTTCTCTAGGGTGGGAGCCAGAGGTTAGCCTGGTTAAGATGTATGAACGGATGATTTATGATATGACGCATCAAGAGGGGTAAAAAGTGGACGTAGTATTTGTGATTTTACATTATATGGCAATAGATGTGACAATGAAAAGTGTCGAGTACATTACGGAGAATATCGATACAAACCAGTATCATATTGTGATAGTAGACAACGCTTCAGGCAATGGAAGCGGGGAAGAACTGAAAGCTTTCTATCTGGACCGCGGTGACGTAACTGTACTGATCAATGAGGAGAATCTGGGATTTGCCAAGGGGAATAATGTGGGATTCCGGTATGCAAGGAAAACATGGAATCCAGATTATATCGTGCTGATGAATAATGATGTATTTCTTATGGAAAAGTCTTTTCTGGAGAAGACCGCCCGGGAGTATGAGAAGAGTCATTTTGCCGTGATGGGGCCTATGATCCTGACCAAAGACGGAACCTGTGATTGTAATCCTTTAAAGAGTGAATTTAAGGAGATCGAGGATATTGACCGAAAGATACGTCATTATAAGAAAGATCTGAAAAGATACAGATATCGTTACGCCTCCCTTTATTATAAGCTGGCGGCATTCAAAGGAATACTGGTCAATTATAAAAAGAAGAGCAAGGATTTTTACAGCCGTACACAACAAGTGAAGCTGCACGGATGTTTTCTCGTCTTTTCGCAGGAGTATATGCACTCCTTTGATGGATTGGATGAGAGTACTTTTCTGTTCTGGGAGGAAGAATTCCTTTATAAACACATGATGGAAAATGGAAAAGTAATGGCTTATGATCCGGATATCGTGGTCCTGCATCTGGAGGATGCATCAACTGATTATTCCATGCCAGGAAGAAGAGAGAAAATGATCTTTATGCTGGAGCATTATCTGGATTCATTGGAAAGTTTAAAACAAGTATATTTGAAATATGAGGGCAGAGATGGAGAACCAAGTGAGTAGTATACCGAAAATATCGGTTATTGTTCCGGTGTACAATATCAAAGAGGAGTACCTCCGGAAATGTATCGAGAGTTTGATGGCTCAGACATTGGAAGAGATCGAGATTATCATGGTTGATGACGGATCTACGGATGCATCGGGAGCGGTCTGCGATGAGTATGCCGAAAAGGACCATCGGATCCAGGTGATTCACCAGAATAACCAGGGGGTAGCTGTAGCGAGGAATACAGCTCTTAAGGCGGCAGCCGGAGAATGGATCACTTTTGTGGATGCGGATGACTGGTGTGAACTCAGTATGTGTGAAGAAATATTGAAAAAGGCAGAGGAGATCAGATGTGAGATTCTGATCTTTACAAATTATGCAGTAAAGCCGGATCAGGTGACCGCCAGAAACCAGTTTTTTGCTCATGATATCGAGCGCCTTAACGACCAGTTAAAAAATGAGGCAGAGTTGAAGACTATGGTCCGTTCACACCCCGGCTTTTCCTTCCAGCCCCCAGAAAACATGATGGGCGGTACGTGGTGTAAGCTGATCAATCATGCGTTTCTGAAAAAGACGGGGATACGCTTCGAGCCGGAGCTGGTGAGATCACAGGATATTATCTTTTATCTGAATCTGTTTGAGCAGGCTGAAAAAATCTCATATTTTGACAGACCGCTGTATTACTACAGATACAATTTAGAATCTGTGTCAAAGAGATATCGGAAGGATGCATATAAGATATTTATGATTGTTCTGAAAAAACAGGAAGAATTTATTCAAAAATATCATAAGCCGGAATTATTCAAGGAAGTGTTTGCAAAGGGAGTCATGGTAACAGTGGGAACCTGCATGCGTACCGATTTTATGCATGAGGAGAATCACGAGAGGTTCTGCATTAAATGTGCCCGTGTGAGGAGAATGATCAGACAGCAGCAGGTAAAAGACGTCTTACAGGGGCCTGACTATAAAACCTTGAATCAATTTCAGCTGATACAGAAGAGACTGTTGAAATATAATCTGGTGGAATTGTTTTTGATTTTATTTAAAGTGAATAGTGCAGTCTTGAAAATAAGTCGGAGGTAAGAGACAAATGCAGAAGAGAAGACACGAGGAGTTTACATGGAAAAGCCTGAGTACTTACAGAAGTCAGATCATGGGAATCGGGATCATCTGGGTCATGTTATTCCATGGGATACAATTATATCCCCGGGTACTCAATATTTTTCCGCTGATTGGCAATATTATGAACCGCGGGATGATGGGAGTGGAGATCTTTCTATTTGTTTCCGGGATCGGATTGTACTATTCATTTACTAAGGATGACCGTATAAAGTCTTTTTACTTGAAACGGATCGACCGAGTCCTGATCCCGTACCTGATTATTTCATTTCCTTTCTGGCTGTGGCAGGATATCTGGGTAGGCAGAAGTGTGAAAAAATTTCTGCTGGATATCACTCTGGTTTCCTTCTGGAAGGAGGGGGATCGTACGATGTGGTATATCGCGCTTATCCTTTTGTTGTATGCAGCATATCCCTTATTATATAAGCTGTTTTTAAAGGATGCAGGCGCTGCCAGAAAAGGAATTTTTTTGGTGGGGTCCATCCTTCTGCCCTGGCTGGTTTACTGGATTGGTCCTTTACATTTTTCAAAGATAGAAATTGCCATCTGGAGAGTGAGCAGTTTTGCACTGGGGTGCGTGGCTGCAAAGTGGATTATGGAAAGTAAAAAGCTGCAGATATGGCATGTGTTGCTCCCTGCTGTTATATCGGCAGGACTGATCAAGCTTACAACGACGATGACCGGCCCGGCGAGGATACCCGGCGTACCAAGGTTGATGTATCTGCCGATAGCATTGTTTTTGTGCCTGGTAGTCAGCCTTATTTTAAAACTTTTGAATTTTGAATGGCTAAACAAATTCTTGGGGGCAGCAGGCAAGTATTCCCTGGAGCTGTATATGATCCATATTTTTGTGAAGCTCATATACATCCATTACTTTTTCGAGGAAGGGAAATTGTCAACTGTACAGGGAGTCATCATATGGTTGCTGATCATGGCTCTTAGTGCACTGCTCAGTGTGGGAGCGCATTATGCATTGCAAAATGTGGGAGTGACCAGGTTCTTTAAGAAGCGGGAAAAGTAGAATGATAGCAGATGCTCTTCTTTATAGCAAAACGAGAGCACCGTCTTGATTGACGATACACTCGTTTTGAGTTGCACCCCGTATGGTATCTATTCTATTTCAGTTTGTTGATTGATACTGATTTATGAGTAGCTGCCTTTAGATATGCGCATACCTTTGCGGCTGATTCCCCGGTCTCCTGGCAGCCTAATTCGTCAAGGTGTCTATTCACATTCTTTAGGTAAGCCTCCTCGTCAAATATCCGGATTTTCGTGAGAAGCTGTTCTGTATTTTGAGCCAGTGGAAACGGCCATGTATGGATATCTGTGTAAAAGCCCCTAGACAGATCATAATGATCAAGATCTGTTGCAAACAGAAAGCAGGGGGCTTTTTTTAATGCAAAATCCCACATGGAAGAAGAGTAGTCCGTGATGAGAATATCAGAGGCATACAAAAGCTCCTGCATATCAGGATAAGCGGAGGCATCTATATATTCGGCGGAATCAGAAAGCTGCTCCATCACAAAGTAATGCATGCGGAATAAAATGGACCATTCTCCGCCGAAGCGGCTTGTGAGTGCAGCCTTTACTTTTGCACAGTCAAACAGGTATTCATCCGCTTTCTTGGAATTCCTGTAAGTCGGGGCATATAAAAGAATATGGTTCCCGGCTGGGATCTGATAGTATTCCCGGATCTTCTGATACAGGTCATTCCTGTTCTGTTTTACCAGCATATCATTTCGAGGCATTCCATAGGCGAGTACTTCGCCCTGATGCTGAAAGCTTTCGCGTAGAGTCATTTGCGTAAATGCCTCGGAGCTGGAGAGATAGATGCAGGGATTTTTACGCGCGATCTCTGCGCGCTTCTGTTTTCCTGCTGTCTCTTTCTCGTATGCGGCTCCTACTTTCTTATAGGCGCCGCCGCCGTGCCAGGTATTGATCAAGATCTGCTTTTTCGTAATCGGAAACCAGGCCGGAATCTCCGAATTTGTAATGAGATATCTGGAAGTTAAACATATCCGCAGAAATGCCAGGGAGAGATATCTGGTGGTGCGAATCCCCTTTTCTTCCAGATGCCGGAACTTTTCCGGATTCTCAAAGGCCCATACGATTTCATATTCCGGCTCATGCTCAAGCAGATATTCACAGATATATTTCGGATTGCAGGAGTACTGAGAACCAAAATAACTAAAGAATACCACCCTTTTTTTATGCTGTTTTCCAACGGAAAGTATTTTTAACGCATGGCGCAGGAAACGTGCCATGATTGTCTGTATCTGATCTTTCATTTAGGAGTCCTTTCTTATTTATAGCATTGTAACTGTTCAGAAACATGAACAGTTACAAAATATTCAGTAATATCGTTAGCATTATAAGCCAATCCTATCAGATATTCAAATGTTTTCGAAGATTTCGTGTCTAAATATGAAAAATTGTAAAAAAATGGGCCACATTCCTTGCGATTCAGGATGGAATCGGGTACACTAATAGTTGCATTTTAGGAAAAGAGGTACACAAATGGGAAGATCATATTGTATATTCTCAGCGCAGTATCTTCCGCATATGGGAGGAGTCGAGCGTTATACATATAATTTAGCAAAAAAATTGATTGAAATGGGAAATAAAGTGACGGTTGTGACATCAAATCTGCAGAATCTGGCAGAATATGAAGAGATGGAAGGAATCAAAGTATACCGTATGCCATGTATGGATTTGTTAAACGGCAGATATCCGGTATTGAAGACGAATGGTGAATTCCGTAAGATCAACCGGATCTTAAGCGGCAAACGGTTCGATTTTGTGATTGTGAATACAAGATTTTACATTCACTCCATCTACGGACAGTGGTTTGCACATAAAAACCGTGTGAAGATGATTACCATTGATCACGGTAGCAGCCATCTTTCTGTGGGGAATCCGGTGCTTGATTTCGTCGGAGGGATCTACGAACATGTGATCACGAAGATCGGACAGCTTTTCTGTAAAGATTATTACGGCGTATCCGGCGCCTGCGTGGAGTGGCTTAAGCATTTCCACATCCGGGCAAAGGGAATCTTATATAATTCCGTAGATGTGGAGAGTATCGAAGCTATTTTAGATGAGAAGGTTCAAAGCTACAGGAATCTGTACGGGATCGATGAAGATGCCGTTGTGATCACATTTACCGGACGGCTGCTCCCGGAGAAGGGGATAGTTCAGCTTGTGGAAGCGTTTAAGGCTCTCAGGAAAAAGCATGAGAACGTTTATCTCTTTCTGGCGGGAGACGGAAAGCTGGACAAGTTTGTGAAGGAACATGCAGACAGCCATCTGATCCCTCTGGGGCGGAAGTCTTTTGAAGAGGTGGCAGCCCTTCTGGCGGAGACGGATATCTTCTGTCTGCCTTCTTTTTCGGAAGGATTTTCCACATCGATCCTGGAGGCGATTGTCTGCAGGTGTTATGTGGTGACTACGAAGCGGGGCGGAGCAAGAGAGACATTTCCGACGGACGAGTATGGCATGGTGATTCCGGATAATGATGTAGATGTATTGACAGATGCATTGATAAAAGCAGTCGAAAGCCCTGATAAAAGAGAACAGGCAGTCTCTTTAGCATATGAGAGATTAAAGAAGAACTTTACCTGGGATATTGTCGCGGCGAAAGTAGAGAGACTGTAAAAGATACAAAGAAGGAAAGGGAAGGAATATGCAGAGTGAATTACTGATTGTGATACCGGCGTATAACGAAGAGGAAAATATTGAGAATGTTGTCACGTATATCAGAGATAATTATGCGCAGTATGATTATGTCGTTGTCAATGACGGCTCCAAGGACAGAACTGCGGAGATCTGCCGTCAAAACGGCTATGAATTACTGGACCTGCCGACCAACTTAGGACTGGCGGGAGCCTTTCAGGCGGGGCTGAAATATGCTTATGTCAAGGGCTATTCTTATGCAATACAGTTTGATGCTGACGGACAGCACAGACCTGAATTCATTCAGGCGATGCTGGACAGAATAAAGGAAGGATACGATATCGTCATCGGTTCCAGGTTCTTAAACTACAGGAAGAGCAAGTCGCTTCGGATGATCGGCAGCAAGATCCTTACAGTTGCCATCAAGATGACGACAAAGGTAAGGGTGTCAGATCCGACTTCCGGCATGCGGATGTTCTCCCGGCCGATGATTAAGGAGTTTGCGCAGAACTTAAACTATGGACCAGAACCGGACACGGTTTCTTATCTGCTGAAAAATGGTGCAAAGATATCAGAAGTACAAGTGAAGATGGATGAGCGTCAGTTCGGTGAGAGCTATTTAAACCTGATGGGCTCCGCAAGATATATGATTAAGATGCTGGTGTCCATATTCTTAGTACAAAACTTCAGGAAAAGAGGTTAGATTAACATGACAGTATTAATCAGAATCCTGCTGATCGTCAGTGCGGTCTTGCTGCTTGTGTTTATGCTAAAGAGGATACGGCAGGCAAAATTAAAAATAGAATACACGATCTTTTGGATCATTTTTGCAACTCTTCTGGTGTTTATGGGGATATTTCCGAAGCTGTTTTACTGGATTTCCGCAATGATCGGGTTCCAGTCGCCGATCAGTATGGTATTTTTAGTGATCATTTTTGTGTTGATCCTGAAAATGTTCTTTATGACCCTGCAGATTTCGCAGCTTGAGAACAAGGTGGATGCCCTGGCACAGCAGATCGCGATTGACAGAAAGATAGATAAAGACGAGAAGAACGAAGAGAAGTAGGTAAGGAAAAATGAGGGAATACATACTGTGTATGTTATTTTGGGTGATATTCACTGCGCTTTTGTATCTCACGGGAAGGGCAGCAGCTGGAAAAGAGAAAAGTGAATCTTATGCAATGACAACGGGGTATTTGATCTACAGCGTTCCGGTGGCAGCAGGCGGTATGCTTGTCCAGTTAACCAATCTGCCATGGATCATGTTTGCGGTATGGATGGCTGTTATTTGGCTGGCATTGACCGGATACATTCTGTATACAGGGAAAAAGAGTCCGGGCGTCTACCGGTTTAACCTGTGGGGCTATATTAAAAATAACTGGATACTCTATGTGATTCTTGCCGTATTCACGGCCATGCTGTTTTTCTATTATAGAGGCTTCTGGCTGGGAAACCACTTGGATGACGGGTACTATCTGACAAAAGTGGCCAGCCTTCCGTATACGACGACAGGATATTCCACGAATTTTGCGGTTGGTGTGGCGAATGCCGGACTCGATTCATACATTATTAATACATGGGAAATCGAGGCTTCTGTATATGTAAAGCTGCTGGGTGTGAAACCGACCCTGTTCCTCCGTCTGTTTCAGTCAATATTTTACTATTTCCTGTTTTTAAATATCGCAAAAGGGTTTGCAGAAAATATTTTACAAAAACTGAAAAACAAAGTACCGTCATCAATGGCACAGTTTCCATTGGTGATCACACTGATATTCGGGATGTATTATATCTTTTTGTTTTCGTCTAATCTGTTTCCGGTCAGGGATTCCTTTCATTTCAATACCGGAATGTTCTTAGGCGGAACGCTGCCTAAAATGCTGGGAATCATACTGCTTCTGTTTTATTTTATCGATGCAGTAAAACCAAGCAGCAGGATGGTACTGGGGGTGGCAGCAATCTCACTGGTCATGATCTCCAAGACTTCTGTGGTACTGCCGGTGATCCTTGTGACCGCCGTTTCCTATCTGGTCATTTGTCTGGCGGTTAATGGCAGAAAGAAGGAGCGGATCATCGCGCTCGGAATCTTCATCCTGTACACGGCAGCGGCAATTGTCCTGCCCGGATCGGCTAACACACAGAAAGTGGTCTATACAGAAGTTCTGACGGATCTGCATTCTCCGGTACTGCTCATTAGCATCGTCCTTTTCCTGTGCAGTTTTTTCCTGCGGGAGAGGATTATCAGTCAGATCAACGGTGTCATGCTCCTGATTGCATGTCTCATGCTGATTCCAGAGTTGAATGACGTATTTGAAACGGCATCCGTGTATGGGTTTGTAGGAGGACGGTCATGGACGACCTGGGTATACACCATGGTTATTTTGAATTTTGTCTATGCGTGTATCATACTGAAAAGGCTCCATACAAAGGAGCGTGTGATTCAAGGGGGATATCTTGTCCTGGGAATGGTACTGTTGGTCTTGATCCCTTATGGTTTCGATAAAACGGCAGATACGATCATTCCCGGGGACGAGCCCCTTGAGACCAACGTGAAAAAGTGTATCCAGGTGATCCGGCAGAATAAATACTTTGCACCCACATCCACGATCCGCCTGGGGGAACAGTTAGAAAAGCTGTCTGATGTTTCAGACGAGAAATTGTATGTCACTTCACCGACCTGGGTTCTGCCTGATGATGCCATGCATGGCCTGGCAGTTACCTTAAGAACTTATGCTCCCGATATTGTATCTGTTTCAGCAGTGGAACGTTTCCCCGTAAAGGGAGATTCCCCGCTGGCAGACTATGACCAGGGAACTTACACGGTATTTGCCAGCACTCCGAATGAAGAGAGTGCAGCTGCGTTTGAACAGCAGATTGAAAAGACGGGGATCAACTGTGTTGTGGTACAAAATAAGGACTGTGCAAAGTGGTTAGAAGAGATGGGATTTCAGCTCTACACATTTGTAGAAGAAAACTCCTATTATATATGGTACAAGTAACCTGACCTTTTGTTCTCCTTGATATTTTCAGGATGCAATGCTATACTAACGTAGGATATTTGTCGGAATATAAAGTAAAAATGGAGGAAACCGCGCAAGGCAGGCGAGTCCCTTTTAGAGGGCGGCAGAGCGCGGAAAGAGGATAGTTGTGTCTGGTTATATAAAAAACTTTTTGAAATTTCAGCCGCTTTTGTCGGAGTTAGTGGCGAGGGACATTAAGATCAAGTACAGGCGTTCCGTACTGGGGGTTCTGTGGACATTATTGAATCCACTGTGTATGATGATCATATTGTCCATCGTTTTTTCGAATATTTTTAAGTTCGATGTGGAGAATTTTCCGCTATATGTGCTGAGCGGACAGGTTATTTTTAACTTTTTTAATGATGCGACGACGAGTTCGATGTCTTCCATTATCAGCAGTGCATCACTGATTAAAAAGGTGTATGTGCCGAAGTACCTATTTGTATTGTCTAGGATCGTATCCAGTTTTATTAATCTGATGGCGGCCTTCACGGCGCTGCTGCTTGTGATGGTGGCTACACGTACGGAGCTTCATTATACGGCATTCTTATCCGTGATCCCGCTTTTGATGGTGGTTGCGTTCTCACTTGGGATCGGGCTGATATTGGCGGCGCTGACGGTTAAGTTTCGGGATATCATCCATTTATATTCTGTGTTTACAACGGGACTTTTATACTTGACCCCCGTGATCTATCCGATGTCGATCCTGCCGGAGAAGATCAAGATGGTTGTGATGCTCAATCCGCTGACCAATTATCTGATCATGTTCCGTGATCTGATGATGGAGAATACACTGCCGTCTTTTTCGTCACTGCTGATCGGGATCGTCGAAGTGGCAGCGGCCCTTGCTTTGGGTATTTATGTATTCTATAAGAACCAGGATGAATTTATTTTAAATATATAGGAGCTGTGATATGGTAAATGATACAATTGTAAAAGCAGAACATGTATCAATGAAGTTTAATCTGTCTTCTGAGAAGTTTGACAGTTTTAAAGAATATGTGATCAAGAGCATCAAAAGACAGGTCAGCTATGATGAATTCTGGGCGCTTAAGGATGTTTCCTTTGAAGTGAAAAAGGGAGAGTCCCTGGGGCTGATCGGACTGAACGGCAGCGGGAAGAGTACCATGCTCAAGACGATCGCCGGGGTGTTAAAGCCTACAGAAGGTAAGGTGACGGTGAACGGAAATATTGCGCCGCTGATCGAGCTGGGCGCGGGATTCGATATGGATCTGACAGCCCGGGAGAATGTGTTTCTAAATGGTGCTCTTTTAGGGTACAGACGTTCCCAGATGGAAGAGCACTATGAGGATATTGTGGCGTTTTCAGAGCTTGCAGAGTTTATGGACGTCCCCGTGAAGAATTTTTCATCAGGTATGGTTTCCCGTCTGGCATTTGCCATTGCGACAATAGGTACGCCCGATATCCTGATCGTGGATGAGGTCCTCTCTGTCGGCGATTTCCATTTCCAGGAAAAGTGCGCCGATCGGATTCAGAGAATGAGGGATCATGGCACCACGATCTTATTTGTCTCTCACAGCCTGGAGCAGGTCAAAAGTATCTGCAACAGAATTGCGTGGCTTGAGAAGGGGCATTTGAAGATGTTTGGTGATGCGGAAAAAATCTGCAGTATCTATGCAGAATCATAATAGAGGAACTTGGAATATGAAGAAAAAGATGAAAATAATCATATTAATATTCGTGGTCGCAGTTCTGGCCTTTTTATATGCACATATCGATAAAAATACGTACTTATACGACAGGGACACGCCGTCAGAGACCTATGCAGGTACCGGGATACTAAAGGGTGGCGAGGAGCTTAAGCAGACGTTTGTATCCCAGGAGGAACTGCTGGACGGCATCAATATCAAATGTACGATTGTTGGAAATGTGGATCAGGTCGTGCTGGAGTATACGATCAGGGATAACCAGACGGGGAAGACTTCCGGCGGAACGGTCGATGGGGCAGAGATCAAGAACAATAAGTTTAATTCGTTCAAGATTCCGGAAATCAGCGATGCGAAAGGCAGAGAGTACACCATTGAGTTAAAAGAGACTGGTTCTGATGAGGGGAACGGGATCACATTCTATGTGGATTCTTCCAGGCAGTTTCAAGATAGCCTGACGATCAGAGGAGAGAAGACACAGGGGGCTTTAGTTGCCCGGACACTTACTCATCGGTTTGATCTGGAGACTTTCATCGTTCTGTTGGGATTTATAGCATTTGTTGTTGGATTTATCAGAGTATTATATAAATTATTCAAATAAGGAGTTACAATGGAAAATAAATTTCTGGTTACAGCCTGTAGATTTCATGCGAAAGAAAAAAATAAACTGCTTCTTGTCGGATGGTTCATGGAAAATCTGATTCAGGATAATAAGCTTTTCGTCTTGCTGGATAAGAAGAAGCTGTCCTTTACGATGGAGGAGAAAGATTTGTTTATGAGTAACCTGCGAAGTAAGGACGGGCGGGTTATCACGAAACAGTATTATCTGTGGGTGGATATTCCAAAGGACTGGAAATCTCATAAAAAATTAAGTGTCATTAATTCATACGGCGGGAAAAAGAACGTTTCCTGTGTGATTACCATGGAAAGGCTTCTGAGGATAGAACGAAAGATTCCAAAATATATTGATAAGGGAACGATCAACGAAGACGGTTTTAGTATCGCCGGCTGGTATATTAATACAGACAATGTGAAGATCAGTTTCTGGGACAAGGACGGAAAGCAATATCCGGTAAAAATGGAAAAAAGGAGACGGCCGGATGTACTGCGCCTTTACCCGGAGGTTGAGGAGGACGAGGTTGTTGGTTTTGTGGCGGTCCATAAGGGAGCAGCTCCCGACAAGGTAAGAGTACACCTCCAGTCTGATACAAAGAAGATGGATTATGTGATGCCGCTGCGTATGTCGGCATTCCAGAAAAAGGAAGCCATGTTAAAGAAGGGGTATGAGAAGGCAAAGGTGTATTACCGCCAGTACGGTGCGGCTTCTACCATCAAGAGGATCATCGGCAAGGTGATGAAACGGGATTCCATCAGTTACCAGGCATGGTTAAAGGAACAGACCCCGTCAAAGTCAGCGCTTCATGCGCAGCGCAGCCGGAAGTTCCCGTATATGCCTAAGATTTCTATTGTTGTTCCGCTGTATAAGACTCCGGAAAACTATCTGGCTGAGCTGATTACTTCGGTGAAGGAACAAACCTATGCAAACTGGGAGTTATGCCTGTCAGACGGAAGCGGTGAGAATTCTCCGATTAAGGATATCCTTTTAAAATATGAGAAGGAAGATTCCAGGATCAGGGTTGTATACAATGAGAAGCAGCTCCATATCTCAGACAATACAAATGCGGCAATAGAAATTGCGACAGGAGATTTTATAGCTTTTGCAGATCATGATGATCTTCTCGCCAAAAATGCGTTATATGAGTGCGTGCGCGAGCTGAATCAGGACCGTGAGATTGAAATCCTATACACAGATGAAGATAAAGTCGATATGGAGGGGAAAGAGCATTTCATGCCTCATTTTAAATCCGATTTTAACATCGACATGCTGCGCTGTATGAATTATATCTGTCACTTATTCGTGGTGAAGAAAGAGATTTGTGACAAAGCCGGGAAGTTGAATCATGAATTTG
This sequence comes from Faecalicatena sp., assembly GCF_058819085.1. Lineage (NCBI taxonomy): Bacteria > Bacillati > Bacillota > Clostridia > Lachnospirales > Lachnospiraceae > Faecalicatena > Faecalicatena sp. Next base: position 16,049 of record NZ_JBZUUL010000026.1, on the reverse strand, counting down.
ACGGGGCACAGGATTATGATTTTATCTTCCGCTGCATTGAGCAGTCAGATAAGATCAAACATATTCCGAAGATCCTGTATCACTGGAGAGCACACAAGGATTCAACGGCTGAAAACCCAGAAAGCAAGATGTATGCGTTCCAGGCCGGGGCAAGAGCGATCCAGGCTCATCTGGACCGTGTGGGACTTCACGCAAAAGTCAGTATGACCCCGTTAAACGGAACATACCGCACCAGGTACATCCTGGATGAGCATCCGCTGGTTTCCGTAATCATACCTAATAAGGACCATATCGATGACCTTAAAAAGTGCATCAAATCCCTGGAAGAGAAGAATGCCTACAAGAATATCGAGTATATCATTGTAGAGAATAACAGTACGGACCAGAAGACATTTGCATATTACGAAAAGCTTCAGGAAGAATGTCCGAGGGCAAAAGTTGTCACATGGAAAGGCAAAGGATTTAATTATCCGCTGATCAATAACTTCGGGGCAGAACAATCCAAAGGAGAGTATCTTCTCTTCTTAAATAACGATACAGAGATCCTCAATGAGAACTGTATCGAAGAGATGCTGGGCTTTTGTATGCGTAAGGATGTAGGTGCCGTGGGCGCCAGACTCTATTATGAAGATGATACGATCCAGCATGCAGGAGTGATCGTTGGTATGGGCGGAATCGCGGGACACGCTTTTGTCGGATATGCAAAAAATGATCCGGGTTACTTTAGGAGGATCATCGTTGCCCAGGATTACAGCGCTGTCACAGCGGCATGTATGCTGGTGAAACGTAAGGTGTTTGAAGAAGTGGAAGGTTTTGACCAAAGATATGCAGTTGCCTTCAATGATGTGGACCTGTGCTTAAAGATACGCAGGGCAGGATATCTGATTGTCTACAATCCATATGCCGAACTCAAGCATTATGAATCGAAGTCCAGAGGATATGAGGATACAGAGGAAAAGGTACGCCGTTTTAACTCCGAGATAAAGCTGTTCTCAGAGAGATGGGCCGATCTTCTTGAGGCAGGGGATCCTTTCTACAGTCCGAACCTGACCTTAGACAAAAATGATTTCAGCTTGAATGTACATCAAAAGCTTAAAAATGAGCTCTAGGGAGGTAGGAAAAGTGCTATTTAGTGTCTATATCCCTGTATATAATGCAGAAAAGTGTTTATATGAGACGGTGGATTCTGTATTGAACCAGGAAGAACAAGAGTTTGAACTGATCCTGATCAATGACGGCTCAACAGATCAATCCTGGCAGATGATTGAAAAGCTGGCAGAAAAGGATAACCGGATCATTACTGTTAATCAGGAAAACCGAGGCGTTTATGAGACAAGACTGCGTGCGATGGAAATGTGCAGAGGGGATTACATTATCACATTAGATGCTGACGACAGATTGAAGCCGAATCTGTTGAGTACTTTGAGAAAGAAGATCGATATTTATGCACCGGACATTGTGGTATATCGGGCGGAAAAGAGATCAGGAGACAAAAGCACCCCTTTTCCGGAGCTGTGGCCTGATAACACTTTAATCGAGGATCAGAAAATCATCTTAGATAAGCTGTTTTTTACTGGTTCTTTGAATTCGCTTTGGACCAAGGCCATTCGTGCCAAATGTTTCCATCCAGAAAGGGCAGACAGGACATACCCATATGCAATGGGCGAAGATAATATCATTATGGTCAGCTGTATGAGAGATGCAAAAAGGGTTCTGTACATCACGGATATCCTATATGAGTATCATCTGGATTACGGCGGATTGACCGGCAGATTCCATCAGGATTTCTACAACTGGTATAAGAAGCGGACACTGATGAATAAAGATCTGGCAGAGAGCCTGGGGGTTATGGAGGAAGGTTATGAGGAGAAACTGGATTTAAGATTTCTTACCTTAGCGGGAAACTATGCTTTATTCTCCCCTTATAGAATCCAGAACTCAAAAGAGTATTTGAATGGGATAAGATCAGTGGCACTGGACCCAGAGGGACTGCAACTGTATCAGAAGTATAAAAAGCAGTTAAAACCAAGAATCAGGTTTTCCTTGATGCTGATTTATGGCAGACATTTCAGAATCTTGCTGGTTCTGCGGAAAATAAGCACCCTGCTGGAACGTCTTATCTTGAAATAGTTTTAAATATGTGAATTATAAAATCCGGCTGCGGGAATTCGTATGATTAAAATTGAATTCCAGCGGCCGGATTTTTGTCTTTATGAATGCTTACATTCTAAAGAGTTTCCGTGTAACCCAATCCTTTGCATATGCAAAAGTATTCCAGATCAATTCAGCCTCAATCAGAAAGTAATTAGGCAGATATTTCAGACGAAAGGGTACCTTCTTCTGTTCTTTCCGTGTTTTCAGTCCCTCCACGACACCTTCCCGGTAGTCTTTCCCGAAGCCTGTCTTTAAGAAGAATAAATATTTGACAAAATATCCTGCTGTCAGCGGCAGAAGGTTGATGACCAGCTGAAGAAACGGCATGTTCTTATAATTAAGATAAACACTATTGCGTGCGGACAGCCGTACCTTAAAGGCGTTGTATTTGGAGCCGCTTGTTCCGCTTCCAACGTGGTAGACAAGTGCCGATGGACAGTAAGTATTCTGATAGCCGTAAATCTTAGCCCGGTATCCAATATCGATATCCTCAAGATATGCAAAATGGCTTTCATCGAAGTATCCGATCTTACGAAAGACACTCCGTCTGTAAATGGCTGCTCCCGCGCATGCCGTAAAGATACGGGAGGGTTCTGTATAGTTCGCTATCGGACGTCCGCTCCCCCGGCAGACTCCCCAGCCGATCAGGGTGTATAGATCTCCGGCACTGTCGATCAGCCCAGGATGATACATCTGGATCATCTTACTGCTGACAGAAAAGATCCGCGGAGAACGCCGGATGGCCTTGACCATTTCTTCTATATAATGTGGGTCAACGGTTGTGTCATTATTTAACAAAATGACATAAGGAGTGTCAGCATGCCGGATCCCCACATTGACGGCCCTGCTGAATCCATAATTTTTATCTAAGGCGATGACCTCGATATTGGGATAATGTTCTTTCATGTAAGAGATGCTGCCATCGGTAGAGGCATTATCTACGACCAGAACTTTAAACTTGGTAAAGGTCTGGTGTTCTAATGAATCCAGACAGGGCTTCATAAAATGCTTTCCATTATAATTTGGAATGATAATTGTGACATCCATGATATATCCTCAGTTTCTATACTTTATTTTACAGCGAAGCTGTAAACTCGCCCGAAGGGCATGTATTACGGGATGCCCTCTGGGTATACTTTATTTTACAGCGAAGCTGTAAACCCGCCCGAAGGGCATGTATTACGGGATGCCCTCTGGGTATACTTTATTTTACAGCGAAGCTGTAAATCCGCCCGAAGGGCATGTATTACGGGATGCCCTTCGGGTATAATATTTGACTATTATATCAAAGAATGTGCCAGGATGCAAATCGTCCGGTGGAATCCTTGAACTGATCGGGCCTATATGGTAGAATATACAAATATGCTGGGGAGGATTATGTCAAAAAGTAATATATTATAGGAGAAAGAGATGAGAGTAAAAGAGTATATTCAGGAGAATCGGAAAGTATTTATGGCGGCATGCCTCTTTTCATTCCTTTGTTTTTGTTATATGCTGGTGACTCCGGGGATTTCTATCGATGAGGAGACCTGGATCCAGATCGAAAAGCCATTTGCCATGTGGCTTGTCCAGGGGCGGTGGGGAATTGACATTTTTAATTTTCTTTCCCTGGATCAATGGCGTTATGCTCCGGTCATGTGGGATATCCTGGCTATTTTGACATGGAACGGAGCAGGGATCCTGTTTGGGTATACGCTATTTGGAGAGAGATCAAAGAAGCTTCCGCTTTTCTTCTTTCAGGCATATCTATGTTCCCTTCCATTTGTGCTGGGAGAAATGTTTTCGTTTTCCATGTTCAGTTTCCAGATCGCTTTAGGGATGCTGAGCACTGCGGCTGCCTTCCTTTTCAGTGTCCGTGCGGTGCAGGATAGAAGGAGGCGTGACTGGATCATAGCATTGGTGCTGTTGATTTATGCCTTTTCTGTTTATCAGGCTTATATTTGTGTCTATATTACAGCAGTTGCGGCCTATTGTTTCCAGGCATGTCAAAATGAGGAGAAAGAGCTGGTCAGGAAGATCTGCTCATGGGCAGCAGTCTGTATCGCGGGAACCGCATGCTACTATGGTGTACATATGATCCTGATGCGGCTGGTAGGAACGTCCAGCTATCTTTCTGATAATTATGTGGGATGGTTCGATGAAGGCGGCGTATTCAAGGCATTGTTCATGGCCTTTGCCAATATAGTCAGAGTATCGCTGGCAATACCGATAGCCGGTGAGACAATTTATGGCGGTGAGGTGATTCGTATTGTAACCGCAGCTTTTATGGTGTTTGTGATCTGGCGCTTGATAAGAGAGAAGGGCGCTGTAAGAAAGGCCGGACTTGTGTTCTATGCATTTGTACTGGCAGCAGCCCCTTTTGCCCTGTTTCTGGCACTGGGAACTTACAAGACCCATGGCCGTGTATTATTAGGGCTTGCCTTGGCAGGCGGCGCAGAGCTCTACTTCATGCTGAGCAGTGTGAAGCGGGCAAGCGTGAAAAAGGTGGGAGTGGCAGCATCAGCTTACCTGTTGTTTTTGAATGCAAAGAATATGAACATGTTGTTTTACTCTGCCAATGTGGCTTATGAATATGACCGGACAGTGGCCAATCAGGTAATGTATGATATCAAAAAACAGGGGATCGATTATCACAGTAAGCCCATTGTGTTTTTGGGAATGGAGGAGATGGATGATGTCGGCCTCCCGGTATCCGATACGGTAGGCAGCACCATATTTGCATGGGATGATGGGAATATCTCCAGAATGTGTAATTTTCTGAAAACAGAAGGATACCGGGTGATATCTCCGAACCCCCAGGAGATCAGAAAAGCACTATCCTATCAGGACCAAATGCAGGAATGGCCCATGGAGGGAAGTATCCTGGAAAAAGATGATCTTATTATTGTATTTTTTTCCAAGCCGACTGAAAAGTGGTATACGATCAATCAAGTAGAACAATAATAGAAAGGACTGAGAAAATCGGTCCTTTTTATTATGTCATATTACGGAAATATTAAGAGAATGTTAAATGACTGGTAGATTTTACTTGTCCTTTTGAAAAAAGTATTGTATCATATAACAGATAATATGGCTGATGTAAAGAAATCAACAGGATAAATAACGATAGATTTATATAGATTTTAGAAAAGCAAGGTGAATTTTTTGATAAAGGATAATCAGAAATATTTTAACCGGATACAGGTCGTGGTGGATGGATTGATCATAATCATTTCATATGTAATGGCATGGTATCTGAGGTTTCGCAGTGGAATTTTTGTGATAGATGACTGGTATCTTCCATTAGACGTTTATATGCGTGCATTGATCTATATCGTACCCGGATATTTGGTCCTGTATGCAGTCTTTCAATTGTATACCCCAAAAAGAGTGCAGGGAAGGCGCCTGGAGGCGTGGCATATTGCACAGGCAAATGTGATCGGCCTGATGAGCTTTATCCTGATCCTGTACCTGATGAATGAGCCGAACTTCTCAAGGATGATGATATTTGTGTTCTTTGTTATCAACGTATGCCTGGAAGTTCTGACCCGGAATCTGATCCGCTATTTTCTGCGGAGGATCAGAAGGAATGGATATAATCAGAAACATATGATCCTGGTTGGATACAGCCGTGCGGCGGAACAGTATATCGACCGGATCGTTGCGAATCCTGAATGGGGGTATTCTGTGAGAGGGATCCTGGATGACCATCAGCCGAGAGGGATGGAGTACAAGGGGATCAAAGTGATCGGAAGTATTGATAATCTACTTATCATCCTGCCGCAGAACAGAGTGGATGAGATTGCGATCACTTTGGGGATCGATGAATACCACAAATTAGAGTATATTGTGAATATGTGTGAAAAATCAGGAGTCCATACAAAATTTATTCCTGATTATAATAACATCATCCCTACCAAACCTTATACAGAAGATCTTTTGGGACTTCCTGTGATCAATATCCGGCATGTCCCATTGAACGGTACAGTAAATAAAGTATTAAAACGCACCATGGATATCTGCGGTGCGATTTGTGCACTGATCTTATTTTCGCCTGTCATGCTGATTACGGCAGCGGCAATCAAGATCACGTCCCCCGGGCCTTTGATTTTCGAACAGGAGCGGGTAGGGCTTCAGAATAAGCCTTTTTCAATGTACAAGTTCCGCTCTATGGTCGTGCAGGATGCGGACAAAGAGAAAAATAGATGGACGACAAAGGACGATCCAAGGGTAACAGGAGTGGGGAGATTTATCCGGAAGACAAGCATAGATGAACTTCCCCAGCTTTGGAATGTCTTGAAAGGGGATATGAGCCTGGTTGGGCCGAGACCCGAGAGACCTCTGTTTGTCGAGAAGTTTAAAGAAGAAATACCTCGTTATATGGTGAAGCACCAGGTACGTCCGGGACTGACCGGATGGGCTCAGGTGAATGGATACAGGGGAGATACATCGATAAAGAAGCGTATCGAATATGATCTGTACTATATAGAGAACTGGACGATCGGTTTCGATTTTAAAATACTGTTCCTGACAGTGTTCAAAGGCTTCGTGAACAAGAATGCTTATTAAATCTGATTTGAGATAAGGGGAAATAATATGGCAAGAAAGAGATCCAATGGCAGAATGACAAAGCAGGAACGTGCTTTGTTACATAAGAAGAAAATGAGGAGGAGAGTTGTTCTTCTCATTGTAGAACTTATTCTCCTTGCCGTTTTAGGAGCAGGGGCATATGCAATGTCAAAATTGGATAAACTGGATTTTCAGAAGATCGACGAAAAGAATCTCGAAATCTATCAGGATACAGGTGAGTTTACCAACATTGCACTGTTTGGATTGGATTCCCGTGAAGGGGAGCTGGATGGCGGTGTGAGAAGTGACTGTATCATGGTTGCAAGCATTGACAATAATACAAATGATGTGAGGATCGTATCTGTATTCCGGGATACATTGACCCAGCAGAGTGACGGCACATATGATAAAGCGAATGCTGCATATTCTTTCGGCGGGCCTGAGGAGGCTATTGCGCTGTTAAACCGGAATTTTGATCTGGATATTAAGAAGTATATGAGTGTCAATTTCAATGCTCTGGCAGATGTGATCGACCTGCTCGGAGGCATTGAGCTGGATCTGACAGAGGAGGAAGTGTTCTGGACCAATGGCTATTGTACAGAAACTTCGCAGGTAGTAGGCCGTTCTACAACAGAACTTACAAAACCAGGCAAACAGACGTTAGATGGGATACAGGCTGTGTCCTATGCCAGGATCCGTTATACGGAGGGCGATGACTTCAAACGTTCCGAGCGTCAGCGGATTGTTCTCCAGCAGGTGGTTGAAAAGGCTAAGAAGGCGGATCTGTCTACTTTAAATAAGATCGTAGACCAGGTGCTTCCACAGGTTTCCACGAATTTGTCGACAAGTGATTTCCTAGGAATTGCAGCCAGTGCAGCAAAATATAAGATTGCTGATATGAAAGGATATCCGTTTGATGTGACCACATCAGAGGAAGTGGTGGGACTGGAAGGTTCCTATGTTGTACCGATCGGATTTGCAGATAATGTGAGGCAGCTGCATGAATTTTTATTTGGTGCCACAGATTATCAGGTTTCTGATAAAGTAAAGTCGATAGACAGTGATATTGTGTATATGACCGGTATTGCGGGCAGTGATTATGGGCCATCCGATGAGGGAAGCAGCGATGCAGAAGCCGGCGGATACTCAGACGATAGTGGTTATATGAATAACAGCGGTACAGATGACAGTGGTTATGTAGACAATGGCGGATATTCGGATGATAGCGGATATTCGGATGACGGTGGTTATTCAGACGGCAGCTATTAAAAAAAGTATCTATAGCTGTGATACAAATCTGCGTAGAAACTGGGTGTACAGTTAAGGAGAAGTATGGAATTAAAAACAGTTGATATTATTATACCAACATATAAGCCTGACCGGAAGTTTGACCAGTTGATCCACATGCTGCTGCGTCAGACTTATCCGATCCGGGAGATTATAGTGATTAACACGAAGGCCGGCGCATTCCCCTGGGAAACGACCGGCCTTGATCCTAAAATAAAGGTAAAAGAGATCAGCGGCAGGGAATTCGATCACGGCGGGACACGCCGGATGGCTGTCAGGATGTCCCATGCAGACATTGTAGTCTGTATGACACAGGATGCAGTGCCAAAGGATCAGTATCTGATCGGAAATCTGGTATCAGTATTTGAAGACGAACGCATCGGGTGTGCCTATGCAAGACAGCTGCCGGATGAAAAATGTGATGTGATCGAACGTTATACAAGAGATTTTAATTATCCGGATAAGGGATGTGTGAAAGACAGTTCGTCAGTGGAGACAATGGGGATCAAAGCATATTTCTGCTCGAATGTATGCGCTGCCTATCGAAGGAGCAGTTATGATGAAGCAGGGGGATTTGTAAAACGGGCGATATTTAATGAAGATATGATCATGGCAGGCCGGCTTTTGAAGCTGGGGTATTGCTGCGCCTATGCAGCAGAGGCTAAAGTGATCCACTCCCACAATTATTCCTGCATACAGCAGTTCAAAAGGAATTTTGATCTGGCTGTATCCCAGGCAGAGTATCCAGATGTATTTGGCGGAATAAAATCAGAGAGTGAAGGGATCAGATTGGTGAAGCAGACTGCAGCGTATCTCTGCCGGATACGAAAACCATGGCTGATCGTGAAACTGGTCATAAAAAGCGGGTTTAAATATCTTGGCTTTTTGCTGGGGAAGAACTACAAAAAATTGCCACAAAGAGTTGTAGTAAGATGTTCTTCTAATCCTAAATATTGGACAGATGTAAACAAAAAATCGTAAAATGGTGATTGAAGTTTATGCAGAATTATTGTATGATAAAGTGTAATCATGAACAAATGATTTGGTAGGAAGGATTTACGATGGCGAAGAGAAGAAAGCAAAGAAGCAGAAGAAAACCGCAGCGCGGATTTATGGCATGGGCTGCATGGAAGAAGGCGCTGGCAATCGTCGGAGGAACGTTGGTCCTGTTGACGACGGCAGGAGTTGCTTTTGCCGCATCCAAGCTGAGCAAGATAGAGACAACAGAATTAGATACAGAGAAGTTGAATATTTCGACAGAAGTTGAGCATAATGAGACCGGATATTTAAATGTTGCACTTTTTGGACTGGATTCCAGGGACGGTTCCCTTGGAACCGGTGAGCGCAGTGATACGATCATCATAGCAAGTCTGGACCGGGCGACCAAGGAAGTGAAGCTTTGTTCTATATTCAGAGATACTCTGCTGGAGCAGCCGGACGGTTCATATAACAAGGCGAATTCGGCATATGCCACAGACGATGCAGAGGGTGCGGTAGCGATGCTGAATAAGAATCTGGATATGGACATCAAGCATTATGTGACGGTGAATTTTAATGTTCTGGTCGATGTGATCGATGCACTTGGCGGTATAGAACTGGATCTGACAGACGAGGAAGTGTTCTGGACGAATGGGTACTGTACTGAGACATCACGTGTGACGGGTAAGAAGACGACCGAGCTGACCAAACCGGGAAAACAACTCCTGGATGGAGTACAGGCAACCTCTTACTGCAGGATCAGGTATACATCCGGAGACGATTTTAAACGTGCTGAGCGTCAGCGTATCGTTTTGGAGCAGATCGTCAATAAGGCACAGACAGCCGACCTTTCTACGATCAACCGGATTATAGATAAGGTATTTCCAAAGGTGGCTACGAATTTTACGCTGACTGAGATATTAGCTTATGCCAAGGACGCTTTTGACTACAAACTGACGGAGATGAGCGGTTTCCCGTTTGATAAGACAACTGCAACGCTTACAGGTGTGGGGAGTTCTGTAGTGGCAGAGGATCTGCAGGATAATGTGATACAGCTGCACAAGTTTTTCTTCGGGGAAGACGGTTATGCCCCTTCTTCTGTTGTGACTTCGATCAGCAGCGGTCTGCAGGGATATGCTACAGGAAGTGTGACAGATGAGGATGCGTCCGTATATGAGGTGCCGGAAGAGTACTATAACTATGGCAATACCGGAACCGGGACAGACAGCGGATATACCGAGCAGACGGGAGGGACCGATACAGCAGGCGGGACAGAGGCCCCATCCAATGAAGACGGTCCGGTCCAGGATGGTACAGGGGGAGACGCAGGTGTTCCTGATACCGGAGGAGAAGGTGCGGGGGATACTTCCACCGGAGGCACTGACCAAGGTACGGCAACAGAATAATAGATCATAAAAAGAGGTAAGAACAGATGGAGAGAATAATAAAAAGAGCAGGGGCTGTATTGCTGGCATTATGTCTGACGATATCATGTTTTTCCATGAAAGCATATGCAGCAGAAGGAACACTTCAGTTTTCTGATCCATCCGCAGCAGCGGGAGATAAGGTGACTGTAAAGACAAAGGTGAATGCAGGAGGAGCTGCGATCGGAGATGTGGATGTTACAGTAACTTACGATACATCTATCTTAAGGTTTGAGAGTGGTACAAATGCATCCGGCGGAGATGGAACTGTAAACTTATCTTTCAAGGGAGATGGCACAGCTCAGGAAGCAGAGTTTACGATGGAGTTTACCGCCCTTAAGGAAGGTACTACAAAGCTGCAGGCTTCTGATTATACAGCATATCTGTTTAATGATGAGTCCCTGAATCTGGTAACAGGAGATTCTACTGTTACCATTGAAGGCGGAACTCCGGTGACGGATACAGATACAGAGAAAAAGGATGGCGAGAAGAAGGCATCCTCCGGTGGTATTCAGGTGGAAGTGGATGGAAAGACCTATACCGTGAATGAGAATTTTTCAGAAGCGGCAGTGCCGAATGGATTTACTGCTGTGGATACGGAGCTTGACGGTAAGGCTACCAAGGCGATGCTTCAGGAAACCAGCGGACAGTATATGTACTATCTGGAGGACAGCGAAGGAAATTCGGATTATTTCCTTTACAGTACAGATGACGGCTCTTTTTCACAGACAGAGGCAATTGATGTGAATTCTAATCTATCTATCTATTTGATGGACCATAAAGATAGTGAGGGGCTTCCGTCAGAGTACAGCGAGACTACGATCGACATTGGCGGCAAGGTATTTACAGCTTGGAATAATACAGATGATAAGACCTATTATCTGATATATGCCCTGAGCAGTGCAGGTACAAAAGGATATTACCAGTATGACGAGACTGAACAGACCTATCAGCGTTATACTGTACCAGCAGTACAGCAGGAAGAAAAAAGTGCAGGCGGATTCACTGGTAAAGTGATGAATATGATCGAAAAGCATCTGATCGTTATCATGTGTGTAGTATGGGGTGTGATCCTTCTTCTTTTGATCCTTATCATCGTACTGGGAGTAAAGCTGTCACACCGGAACCAGGAATTAGATGATCTGTATGATGAATACGGACTGGGTGACGGGGAGGATGACAACATGCCCCGCGTTAAAAATAAATCAAGAGACCAATTCATAGGCTTCGATGAAGATGAAGATGACGACTACGAAGATGAGTATGATGATTTCGCAGAAGACGACTATGATGAAGATGAGTATGGCGACGACAGCGACGATGATGACTTCGAAGACTATGATGATGAAGGCTATGACGACTATGACGATGATGATGACTTCGAGGACTATGATGACGATGATTTCTTTGATGAAGATTATGAGGAAAAGCCAGTCAGAAGATCGAAGAAATCGAAAAAAGATGATGATTACTCGGTAGATTTCATAGACATTTAATTTATTAAGAGAGCAGTAAAGCGGGTTTAGAATATCCGTTTTGATTTAATAAGAATCAGAGGCAAGGGCCAGATTTTGTCAGCAGATGACAGAATCTGGCTTTTCTCTGTTTTCGAAAATCTTTACAAATTGTTAAATGTTTGTTACAATACACGCTATAGTATTTTTACTGAACATTTTACTGGAAGAAGGGAGTACATTATGTGCGGAATAGTTGGATATGTAGGTGAAAAACAGGCAGCTCCGATTTTACTGGATGGTTTATCTAAGCTGGAATATCGCGGTTATGATTCAGCAGGGATTGCTGTATATGACGGAAATGAGATCGGGATGAAAAAGTCCAAAGGGAGGCTGAAAGTCTTAAGCGAATTGACCCACGACGGCGAGATGATGCCGGGAATGATCGGGATCGGGCATACCAGGTGGGCAACTCATGGTGAACCCTCCGATATTAATGCACATCCGCATTTTAATAAGGAACAGAGCATTGTTGTCGTACACAACGGAATCATCGAGAATTATTTAAAGCTGAAAAAGAAACTGACGGCCAAGGGATATGAGTTTATTTCTGATACAGATACCGAAGTGATCGCTCACCTGCTGGATTACTATTATCATGGAAATCCACTGCAGACCATTACGAAGATCATGCATCGTATGGAGGGCTCCTATGCACTGGGAATCATGTTCAGGGATCATCCGGATGAGCTGTATGCGGTTCGCAAGGACAGCCCGCTGATCGTAGGAGAGTCTGAAAATGGATGCATCATTGCGTCAGATGTTCCCGCTGTCTTAAAATATACCCGAGATGTTTATTTCATAGAAAATGAAGAGATCGTCCGCATGACAAAGGATTCTATGGAGTTCTTTAATGTGGATGAGGAGAAGATCGAGAAGGAATCCACCCATATCGAATGGGACGTAGATGCAGCGGAAAAAGGCGGCTACGAGCATTTTATGCTAAAGGAAATGTATGAGCAGCCGAAGGCAGTTACAGATACGTTTTCACCCCGCATCAAAGGAAATGACATCATGATTGAGGAATTGGGAATGACGGATGAAGAAATAAAAAATATCCGAAAGATCATGATCGTAGCCTGCGGTTCTGCATATCATGCGGGTGTGACAAGCAAGTATGTATTCGAGGGGATGGCCAGAATTCCGGTGGAAGTGGATGTGGCCTCCGAATATCGCTACCGTGATCCGATCATTGATGAGGGAACCCTGGTTATCATCATCAGTCAGTCCGGTGAGACGGCAGATTCTCTTGCCGCGCTCAGGGAATCAAAGGCCAGAGGTGCACGTGTGCTGGGGATCGTAAATGTAGTGGGCAGTTCCATTGCCAGAGAGGCCGATAATGTCATGTATACCTGGGCAGGGCCGGAGATCGCTGTGGCAACTACAAAGGCATACTCCTGCCAGCTGATTGCAATGTATCTTTTGGCTATGAAATTTGCTAAGGTACGGGGACAGGTAACAGAGGATGAGATGAAAGAGTATATCGAAGACATGAAACGTCTTCCGGACCAGATCGAGCTTCTGTTAAATAATAAGAACAGGATCCAGAAATTTGCAAACCGTTATCTGGCCGCAAGAGATGTATTCTTTATCGGCAGAGGGATCGATTATGCGATCTCGATGGAAGGATCTCTGAAATTAAAGGAGATATCTTATATCCATTCAGAAGCATATGCGGCAGGAGAGCTAAAGCATGGGACCATATCTCTGATCGAGGAGGGGACTCTGGTAGCTGCAGTGCTGACTCAGGAGGCGCTGTATAAAAAGATGATCAGCAATATGGTAGAAGTCCGCACCAGAGGTGCATTTGTCCTGGCGGTGACCAATGAGGGCAATGATGAGGTAGAGCGTGCGGCTGATTATGTGATCTATGTACCGGAAACAAATCAGTATTTTGCAAATTCACTTGCCATCATTCCATTGCAGCTTTTTGGCTATTATATTTCTGTGGGCAGAGGCTGTGATGTAGACAAACCGAGGAATCTGGCAAAATCGGTGACTGTAGAATAAATATTTTGAATGTTTCAAAGTTTGTTAAATAATTGAACACAATTCCATCACAAAGACCCGTTATGATATCAATATAAAATACAAGAGAAAGAAGGAATTTGTATGGAAAATCAGTATAATTATTACAATCCCGAAGGACAGCAGGGGAGTGCTCAGTATAATAACCAGCAGAATTTTAATGATCCCAGGAAAAACCCTAAGCAGAAAAAGAAGATGCCGAAAGCTGTGGTAGTGACGGGATGTGCCCTGCTTTTCGGAGTTGTTTCAAGTGCAACATTTATTACATCCAATATCGTAGGAAGCAGGCTGCTTGGATTAAATGATAATACAGTAGGTTCAACTAAGACAGCGGCCCCCGTTAGTAATGCATCACTGACGAAGACGTCGAATGTAGTGACATCAGATGTATCAGACATTGTAAAGAACGTTATGCCGTCCGTTGTATCCATCACGAATATGAGTGTACAACAGGTACAGGATTTCTTCGGCGGAGTATCCCAGCAGGAGAGTAAAAGCGCAGGAACAGGTATCATTATCTCACAGAATGATAAAGAGTTACTTATTGTAACTAATAATCATGTAGTAGAAGGCAGTGAGACACTGACCGTTACATTCAATGATAACACAAGCCTGGAAGCAGATATCAAAGGAACGGATCCGGCACATGACCTGGCAGTGATCGCAGTTCCGCTGAGCTCCATTTCTGACAGTACAATGGATGCGATCGCTGTTGCAAACTTAGGTGATTCTACAAAGATCCAGGTCGGTGAACCTGCGATCGCAATCGGCAATGCACTTGGATATGGACAGTCCGTTACAACTGGAGTGATCAGTGCCACAGACCGTGAAAGCACAACAACAGATCAGATGACGGGCGAGGAGAAGACCAGTGATGTTAAGCTGATCCAGACAGATGCAGCGATCAACCCGGGTAACAGCGGCGGTGCACTTGTTAATGCCAGCGGCGAGGTCATTGGAATCAATTCAGCTAAATTGGTTGGAAGCTCTGTAGAGGGTGTCGGATATGCAATTCCGATCAGCGATGTGTCTGACATTATCACCAATCTGATGAACCAGAAGACTAAGACAAAAGTAGCCGAGGCAGACAGAGGATATCTTGGTATTTCAGGATTTGATGTGACGTCAGAGTATGCGGAGAGATTTAGCATGCCTCTGGGCGTATACATTACAGATGTCAGCAATGGAGGCGGCGCGGAAGCAGCCGGCATGACCAAAGGCGGCGTGATCACGGAATTGAATGGCACGACGATAGACAGTATGAAAACTCTGCAGGAACAGCTGAAATTCTACGCTAAAGGCGAAACAGTCAAATTGACGGTACAGGTTCCGGGAGCAAATGGAGAGTATACAGCCAAATCCTATGATGTGAGGCTGGGTGCTAAATCCGAATAAAGAGAATAGGGGGATCGAGACCCCGTGGAAAGAAAAGGGGAGACATTGTACAGCAGATGTCTCCCTTTACTTATGTTTAAGGAAATTCTGTTTTCAAATGTATTTATTGATTTTTCGAAATAGAAATGATATGATAACATCAAGTTAAGCATAGGGCTTAACATACAGATTTACAACTCTCTAACACTAAAAACAGGAGGATTATTATGAAAAGAAAGTTGGGAATTTTGGCATTGATAGTTATTATGTGTGCTTCGTTAATAGGGTGCGCTCAAAAGAAACAGAAGCCTGACGGTATGAGCGAGGAGATGTATGATTTAGGAACGAAAACGGTTGAGGTAATGGATAAATATCTGGATGACAAGATCGACTACGATAAAGCTCTTGAGGAAATAACGGAATTGTCTGACCAATCCGAAGCTGTTGATACTAATAAAGCGAAGGATCTTGAAACAAAAGTGTATATTGATGCACTTAAATATTGTATAGATCTTTTGGATCCAAAAGCAGATGATACTGTAAGTGAGTTGCAAAAAGGTAGAGATGAGCTGGCAGCAGTATTGGAATTAGATTAAAAAATATTTGTAATTAAAAGAGGTAAGGGCTCGATTGCCCTTACCTCTTTACAAGTGCGCCCGGCGGCGCACGTTTCTAACCGGTGCAAGTCCGGAATCCGCCCGGTAGTGGGAAGGATATAGCCGAAGGCAAGGGTGTCCATCGT
>NZ_JBZUUL010000025.1:0-191145 GCF_058819085.1 Faecalicatena sp. | reverse complement strand
CAACTTAGGTCCGGTTTTTTCGGGCCTTAGTTGTAAGGTACATCCTGTCGACTTTGGCTTGGTCTTTTCAAGCCTTAGTGACATGGATGTTTCCTCTGCCTATACAACTTAGGTCCGGTTTTTTCGGGCCTTAGTTGTAAGGTACATCCTGTCGACTTTGGCTTGGTCTTTTCAAGCCTTAGTGACATGGATGTTTCCTTCTATTCCTGTGCCTGATAATACTGATCCAGGAATTTATCATCAATACGCTTCAACTCTGTTCTCGGCAGCATAGAGAGTAATTTCCATCCTATATTCAATGTCTCTTCGATTCCGCGGTCTGCATTATATCCCTGGGACACATACTCTGCCTCGAAAGCATCTGCAAATTTTGCATAGATCAGGTCAATGTCTGTCAGCGCAGCCTCACCTAAGATAACCATCAATTCCTTCGCATCTTTACCACGGGCATATGCTGCGAAAAGCTGGTTCATGGTGTTGGAATGGTCTGCACGTGTCTTGCCCTCACCGATACCTTTATCTTTCAGACGTGACAGAGACGGCAGTACATCGATTGGCGGTGTAATACCTTTTCTGTACAGATCACGGCTCAGGATGATCTGACCCTCTGTGATATAACCTGTCAGGTCAGGGATCGGGTGAGTCTTATCATCCTCTGGCATGGTCAGGATCGGGATCATTGTGATACTACCCTTCTTACCATTCTGACGTCCTGCTCTCTCATACAGAGAAGCAAGGTCCGTGTACATATATCCAGGATATCCACGGCGGCCCGGAACCTCCTTACGTGCGGCGGAAACCTCACGCAGGGCATCTGCATAGTTCGTAATATCTGTCAGGATAACAAGAACGTGCATATTCTTTTCAAATGCCAGATATTCTGCTGCTGTCAAAGCCATACGCGGTGTTGCGATACGCTCGATAGCAGGGTCATTTGCCAGGTTAACGAACAGAACTGTTCTGTCGATCGCACCTGTTTCTTTAAAACTTTCAATGAAGAAGTTAGACTCCTCGAATGTGATACCCATTGCAGCAAATACAACGGCGAAATTCTCATCTGTTCCCAGAACCTTAGCCTGTCTTGCAATCTGTGCTGCAAGCTGTGCATGAGGAAGACCGGAAGCCGAGAAAATAGGCAGCTTCTGTCCACGTACCAGTGTATTCAGACCATCAATGGCAGATACACCTGTCTGGATAAACTCCTCCGGATAGCTTCTTGCTGCCGGGTTCATCGGCAGGCCGTTAATGTCCATGCGGGCATCCGGTAAAATCTCCGGGCCTTCATCGATCGGACGTCCCAGACCGTCAAAAACACGTCCCAGCATATCTTCTGATACACCAAGCTCCATGCTTCGTCCCAGGAAACGTACCTTACTATTTGACAGGTTGATACCTGTTGCACTTTCAAACAACTGTACCAGAGCGTCACTTCCGTTGATCTCCAGTACCTTACAACGGCGTGTCTCACCGCTTGCAAGTTCAATCTCTCCCAATTCATCATAGGAGACATTCTCTACGCCGCGCACTAACATCAGAGGGCCGGCTACTTCTTGTATGGTTCTATACTCTTTTGGCATTTAGAAGTCCTCCTTCCCTAATGAATTGGCAATCTCCACATGCAGTTCCTTCTTCACGTCCTCATATACCTGATCCAGTTCATCCTCATGAGTATATTTGAAACGTCCGATCTGCTCGCGGACAGGCATATTAATGAGTTTCTGAAGCGGAGCACCTTGCGCAAGCGCTTCAACAGCTTTCTCATAGAATGCCATAACCAGCTTCATCATCATATGCTGCTTCTTCAATGAGGTGTAAGTATCGATCTCATGGAAGGAGTTCTGATGCAGGAAGTCCTCACGGATAGAGCGTGCAGCTTCCATTTTCAGTCGGTCAGTCGGGGACAGCGCGTCCATACCAACCATTTTAACGATTTCCTCCAGCTCCGCCTCTTCCTGAAGAAGTGTCATCATCTTCTGACGGTTTTCCATCCAGTCAGAAGCAACCTGTGAGTTAAACCATTGTTTCATATCATCCAGATACAAAGAGTAGCTGTTCAGCCAGTTAATAGCCGGGAAATGTCTCTTATATGCAAGTGCGGAATCCAGTCCCCAGAACACCTTAACGATACGAAGGGTTGCCTGTGAAACCGGTTCGGAAATATCACCACCCGGAGGAGATACGGCACCAATCGCTGAAAGGGCACCTTCTCTTCCTTCTTTTCCAAGACAGATCACATGACCTGCTCTCTCATAAAACTGTGCAAGACGGCTTCCCAGATATGCCGGGTAACCTTCCTCACCAGGCATTTCTTCCAGACGTCCTGACATCTCCCTGAGTGCCTCGGCCCAACGGGAGGTGGAATCTGCCATCAATGCAACAGAGAATCCCATATCACGGAAATATTCTGCAATCGTGATTCCTGTATAAATGGATGCCTCACGTGCGGCAACCGGCATGTCAGACGTATTCGCGATCAGCACGGTTCTCTCCATCAATGACTGTCCTGTCTTCGGGTCTTTCAGTTCAGGGAACTCGTTCAGAACGTCCGTCATCTCATTTCCACGCTCGCCACATCCGATATAAACAACGATATCTGCTTCTGCCCATTTTGCAAGCTGATGCTGGATAACGGTCTTACCGCTTCCGAAAGGTCCCGGAACTGCTGCAACACCACCCTTTGCGATCGGGAAGAATGTATCAACAACACGCTGGCCTGTTACAAGCGGCATCTCCGGCGGCAGTTTCTTCTTATAAGGACGGCCCTTACGAACCGGCCACTTCTGCATCAGGGTCAGATTCTTGTCCCCCTCTGCAGTCTCTACAACCGCAACTGTTTCCTCAACTGTAAACTCACCAGCCTTGATCTCTTTGATCTTACCTTTGATACCATAAGGTACCATGATCTTCTGCTGAACAACGATTGTTTCCTGTACCGTACCGATGACATCTCCGGCTTCCACTCCATCTCCTACAGCTGCTGTCGGGACAAACTCCCATTTCAGGTCACGCTTTAGGGATGGAACCTCAACTCCACGTTTCAGATTGTTACCGGAAATCTTCATGATATCATCCAGTGGTCTCTGGATACCATCATAGATACTGGAAATCAGACCAGGCCCCAACTCTACAGACATAGGAACATCCATTGACTCCACCGGTTCTCCCGGTCCAAGTCCTGATGTCTCCTCATATACCTGAATAGAAGCCTCGTCGCCATGTATCTCTATGATTTCGCCAATCAGTCTTTGATTACTTACACGAACCACGTCAAACATGTTCGCATCGCGCATTCCCTCTGCAATAACCAGAGGTCCTGCAACTTTTTTAATTGTGCCAGTACTCATTTCGACGAATTTACCTCCTGCCTATTAAACTTGGTGAGGTTCTTTCGAACCTAGTTTTTAGGTACATCCTGTCGACTTAGGCTCGGTCTTTTCGAGCCTTAGTGACATGGATGTTACATTGCTTATGCATCTTAGGCTCGGTTTTTTCGAGCCTTACGTTGCAAAGTACATCCTGTCGACTTAGGCATGGTCTTTTCATGCCTTAGTGACATGGATGTTACATTACTCCTGTGAAAACAGGATATCTGATCCAACCGCCTGTTCCACGGTCTTCTTCACGCCTTCCACGCCTGCCCCTGTATTGCCGGACACGCCCGGTATCTGGATGATAGCCGGAAGAGTGCGCTCTTTATATTCTTCTATCACATCTTTCAGTTCTGCAGCGATCGACTCTGTTATATAGATGATCCCATATTTACCGTCTGCAAGCTGCTTTAACTTATCCTTGGCCTCCTCACGGTCCTGGACAGGGCAGATGCTTAAGCCCAGTGTCGCAAAGCCATATATGCTGTCATAATCACCAAGCACTGCTATCTTATACATACATCTCCCTTATCCTTTCCCGAATCGCCTCATCCGGAAAATCATTCTGCTTTCCGGTCAGGATAATCCGAACTGTTTTTATTTCATTTTCCCTGGCAAGCACATATGCTACCAGTGGACCTACAGAAAACGAATTATATTTCTGTGGTCTGATCGTTTCCATCATACGGTTGTCGCACCAACGCTCAAATGCGGATGGAGAATCCTCCAGTGCCTGTGCGCCTTCTGCATAAGTCGTCCCAAGCAGGTAATCACGGATCGCATCCATACCGCCCGCTGCTGCTTTTGCCAGCTGGTCCACATTTACACTCTGGCAGGGTGCCATCGCACGCCTCATGAAATCCAGTGACTTCGCAGTCTTCTGGGAACGTACCGCGATCTTGATATCAGCAATTGCCACCGTTGATTCCGCGTAATTCCTGATGATCTCATCGTCGGCTTTTTGCCCTGCCTCATAAATAGCATCCAGAGCCGCCCTGTCTATGATAACATCACAGAGCTGTCCGTCCCTTGTATGAAGCAGTGTCTCATAAGCTTCCTGTGCCGCCTCTCCCATCTTACCGGGCAGACGGCTGAATTCCTTATTCTTCACGATCGAAAGCATCTCTTTTCCCGGAATGGCACAGTCTTCATAGAAAATATTCTTATTCTCCATCTCTGTACACACTTCCTTGATCGCTGCCTTCAGATTATGGTAGAGTTTTGGATAAGAAAGCACATCAAACACAGACAAGTCAGGAGCGACATCGTCGATCACTTCCCATGTCTTCTCCTCTTCCCTCGTGAGCATGGCAGAAGCGTCCATAGAACCTGTTCCGTCTCCCCAGCCCTTCTCGCTCAAAAACTGAAGACACTGCTCTTCATTCTGGCAGGCCATCAGCCTCTCGATATCGGTACTGGAAATCAAAGAGGTCTCCAAAGCACGTATACGCGCAACCGCGTAAGTATATTCTAAATCATTCAAAATATAGTCCTCCTGCTTATACAACTTAGGTTCGGTCCTTTCGGACCTTAGTTGTAAAGTACATCCTGTTGACTTTGATTCGGTCCTTTCGAATCTTAGTAACACGGATGTTTCCCCTTCACAACTTAGGTTCGGTCCTCTCGGACCTTAGTTGTAAAGTACATCCTGTTGACTTTGATTCGGTCCTTTCGAATCTTAGTAACATGGATGTTTCCTTACCTATACTACTTAGGTTCGGTCTTTTCGAACCTTAGTTGTAAAGTACATCCTGTCGACTTAGGTTCGGTTCTTTCGAACCTTAGTGACATGGATGTTTCCTTCTTTAAAATAATAATCCATGCACCTTATCGGATAACTCATCTCGTTTAGCATCAAATAATGCCTTTATTGTACAGTTTTCTTCAATCCCGCCATATACCAGGATAAAACCGCCATCCATCTCCTTCGCCTCTTTTGCAAGGCTTAAAGCACCGCCCTTTGCCGTGGCTGCTTTTTGGATCTCATCCTCGAAGCCGGCCGGCATCCGGTCCAGATCCTTTGCTGAAAAGTAAATCTCACCAGATTCACCTAATACATATTTGTCCAGCATCTTACGGATCATATCGAAATATGCATCTGCATCCAGGTTCAGGATTCCTGCGTATGCCTGATCAAGCACACCTGAGATCACATCCTGTTTTGCACGCAGAAGAGCCTGCTTACGCTGCATCTCACAGGAAGACGCAACTCTTTGTGCGTAATTATTAGCATCTACTTTCGCTTTATTGGAGATTTTCTCAACTTCCGCAGCCGCCTGTGCTTTGGCAGCCTCGATCACTTCTTCTGCCTTCGCCTTGGCCTCCGCGATTTTCACTTCCGCTGAGTGGGTCGCTTCATCCAGGATCTGACTTTTCATTTTGTCTAATCCACTCATTTACACGCTCTCCCTTTCTACTTATACTACTTAGGTTCGGTCTTCTCGAACCTTAGTTGTAAAGTACATCCTGTTGACTTTGATTCGGTCTTTTCGAATCTTAGTAACATGGATGTTTCCTTGCTTCCACTACTTAGGTTCGATTCCTTCCCTTAAACAGGAATAGCTGAAACTGCAAGGAAGGAGATCAGAAGTGCAAGAATTGCGTATGTCTCAACCATTGCAGGGAAAAGCATTGCTTTACCGAACTGATCCGGTTTCTTAGCGATAATTCCGATTGCTGCTGCGGATGTCTTACCCTGGGATTTTCCGGAGATCAGACCAACAATACCGATAGGAAGGCATGCTGCCAGAATCATAAGACCTGTCTGAACAGATATCTCAACTACACCGCCGCCAAGAAGGCCGATCTTAGAAAGTGTTACGAAACCGATGATCAGACCATAAAGTCCCTGTGTACCAGGAAGAAGCTGCATGATCAATACTTTCGCAAACTTACTTGGGTCCTCTGACATAACTCCTGATGCAGCCTGACCAGCAATACCAACTCCGAGTGCTGAACCTGCTCCTGAAAGCAATACCGCAACTGCTGCGCCGAGAAGCGCGTAAACAATACCTAACTGACTCATAAACTTGTATCCTCCTTAATATCCGCATATTTTGTATTTTCTTTAAATGGGTTGAATGCACGTCCACCGCCTTCGTAGAACTTTCCAAAGAACTCTACGAACTGAAGACGGTTCGTATGCACATATGCTCCCAAAAGATTGATTGCTATATTGAACGTATGGCCCACTATAAATGCAAATATAAATAAAATAACGCCAAGTACGCTCTTTCCTCCCATGCTTCCCATCTGATTGACAACGGAAGCGATAACGCCTGTAGCCAGGCCAAGGGCAAGAAGTCTTGAATATGAAAGCACATCACTGAGCCATCCACTGATGTTGTACAGATCATATGCTCCAAGCGCGAGCCTTAAGCCCACATTCTTCTTATCTCTTCCTGACATGAGGAGGATTCCAACTGCTCCTGCAATTGCCAGTACTTTACCCAGTGTATTAACCACCGGCGGGAAAACGATCGTCATCTGTGCAATAGATCCGAAAAGTTCACTCGGGATCAGCATGATCAAAAGTCCGCATAAAAGCATGAACCAAAGGACTACGTCACAGAAGAAATCCATGTACTTCTTATCTCTGATACACATATAACCCTTGAGCCCAAGTCCCACAAACAGATGGATCACGCCAAAGAGCATGGAATAGATCAAAAGCCTCATTGGTTCGTCCAGCGGAACAAACCACAATGCCGGAATTCCGACCTCGTGCCCAAAGAATGTCTTCGAAACTACATTGATCACATCACCAAAATATCCTCCGAACATGACACCCCAGAACAGAGTGGATATACCACACCAGAAGAATAGCTGAATCGATGTCTTCATCCCTTTTCCCATTCTCGGGAACTTTAAGATCAGGGTTCCGCATACGATTGATACGATTGCCCCATATGCTGCATCTGAAAGCATCAGACCAAACAAAAAAACATAGAAAACAGACATGATCGCTGTCGGATCAACCTCTCCCTTACCAGGGAGGCCAAATGCCTCAAGGATTCCTTCCGCACTGGATGCGAACTTATTATTCTTCAGAAGCACAGGTGCCTCCTCATCCTCTTTGAGTTCTTCTACATCCACAACACAATCATACTTGTCTGCCAGAGCTTTTTGTACCTTTGGTACTTCCTTTGCAGGTACATATCCGCTGATCAGGAAGGTACGCTCCGACTGCGGCAGCTGCCCCAGCACCTCATACTTTTCTGCACGGACACGGTAGTAATCCGCCAAAAGCTTCAGACCTTCGCGGCTTCCTGCCAATTGGGTGACTTCCTTTTCGATGTCTGCGATTCTTCCCTGGATTTCAGAAATCTCCGCCTCCATCTCTTCCTTCGCTTTTGCAGGCACCTGTTCAATGATCAGTGAAGGCTTTGCAAATCCAATACTGCGCAGTGCCTCCTCTGCCTGTGCCGCATCCTTCTTCAGACAGAATACCGTGAGATAGGTGGTATCCTGCTCCGCAGATATGATGTGGATGTCCACTTCCACGTCTGCCGCACGTTCTGCCAACATCGAATAAATATCCTCCAGTGTCAGCATCCCCTGCATGGTTCCGGGAATCATGGCTATATGTGCCGTTCCTGAAAAATTCATCGGCACATCCAGCTTCTGCCATGGCATCAGGCTCTCAATGCTGTTCTCGATCTTAAGGATATTGGCCTTTTGCTCTGCCTTCTCCTTATCCAGCATCTGGATCCTTTTTGCGGTTTTCAAAAGCTCATCCTTTTTCTCGATCACCGTCTGGAACCGGTCCTTATCGACCAGGTCTTTCCCTGCCAGTGACGATAACAAGGACTGTTTGACCGGAGCATACTGCTGCAGGATGTCCAGGGCCTGATCTGCGGAAGCTGCCGCTTTGTCAAAGCTTAACCTGGCATTCGCCGTATCCATCCGGCGGAAGTCTTCATCTTCCTCGAGCACATGGTTGATCTCCATGACGCCCATACTCTGTAGTTTCTCCAGAATGGCCTTTCGGTCCTTCTTCAATGCGCAGATACTCATTCGTTGCATCTGCAATACCGCCATAATACTATCCCTCCTTTATCTCGCTTCTTTTATACCGGCCTATCCCTGTACGGTCTTTCAGACCGCTGCACCCGCCGATATAAGCCTAAACCAGCTGTGATATCACGAGACCTGCTGCCTCATCTGCTCTGGATGCGGCAGCTTCCTTTAATGCCTGAATCTCATTCTCAACTTCAGACATTGAATTCTTCTGAGTTTGTGCACCTTGTTCCTTCGCATCGTTCATGATGGCATCTGCTTTCTCACGGATCATTCTGATCTGTTCAGCTTTCAGGTCTTCGGCCTGCCTGGACGCATCTTCCAGTATTTTTCTGCACTGTACTTCGGCATCCTTTACGATGGCCTCGGCCTTTGCCTCTGTCTCTCTAATCACCTGAATGGTTTCCTCTACCATAAATTAGTCACCGCCTTTCTACGTACACAATGATAGAATATCACACTTCTTGTTAATAGTCTACAATAAATTATTAATAATGTCATTTTAAATTGTGCACAATTTTCATATGGTCATGTAAATATTTTGTAAAAAATGATTATACTACATAAACGGCAAACATTTGAAGCGGTAAATCCTGTAATCTGTGACTTTTAATATTACACATACAGCCACATTTTATTATGCCCAGTTTTCATAATTACATAATGCCCTGCGTGAAACACAGGGCACTTCTTTTGATCCACAAAATATATTTTATCAATAACCTTCTCTTATCTCAGTTTTTCCCTGAGCATTGCTGCTGCACTGCCTGCAAGCCGCTCCATTTCTTCCACAGTAGCGTTTTCACTGATATCTCTCCAGACCTTGATGTCGCGTCCAACCTCTCCTCCCATCTTGATAAACGGCTCCATGACTATTGCTCCCTGGTAATGGATCTCCTTTAATGCACCGGTGATCTCATCCCATGGCATCCTTCCATCCCGGGCCGGAGGCCTGCGGTTGGACTCTCCCACATGAAAGTGGCCCAGTCTGTCCCCGGCTAATCTTATGGCATCGCAAAAGCTGTCCTCCTCTATATTCATGTGATAGGTATCCAGCAGAATCTTACAATTCGGACTATTCACCATATCCAGATATTCCATCGCTTCTTTTGCCGTGTTGACAAGAGACGATTCATAGCGGTTCACTACCTCGACTGCAAATGTAATTCCAAGCGCCTCTGCCGTCTTCATAATTTCTTTTACCGAGTTGACGCTGCGCTCTACGATCGCCCTTTTATCTGTCACGCCTGTTGAAAATGTCTGATTCCAGGCCCCAATGTCAACACCCGAATACATCTTAGCGCCCATCTCATTCATGATCCGGAACGTGTCCAATGTAAAACGGATTCCGTTCCTCCTAACAGCCGCATCCTCCGATGCAAGATCCTGATCAGCACCAAGCCCTACCGAAAATGTCAATGTAATATCATTGTCTTCTGCGGCCTTTGCGATCTCTATGCGTTCCTCTTTTTTCAGAGCCATGAGCGGTGCCGGAGCCACTTCCAGAATATCCAGGCCAATCCGCTTAATCTGCTCGATCTGTCTGACAAAATCTGTATTCCAATCCCGGTTAAAGTATCCGAAATGAATCCCTATTTTATTCATGTTCTTTCCTCTTTTTCTTCATATGAATCCGTTTATTTTTTTAGTTCTTTCTTCAAATTCCGAATCGTAGTATCCTCATCGATATAAATGGTCTCTATTCCCATGGCATCCCCCCATGCACCCAGCTGATCTGCCTTTAGATCATAGGTCATCACCGTGTGGTGCGCGCCTCCGGTCATCAGCCACGCCTCAACTCCGACCTCAAAATTTGGCTTTGGTGTCCAGAATGCAGTTGCTACCGGAAGCTTCGGCATCTGTTTTTCTGTCTTCCTGCAGATGATGTCATTGATAACCAGACGGAAGTTGTCTCCCATGTCGATCAGGGATGCAGCAACAGCATCTCCCTCTTTTGCCGTAAATACCAGCCTGGCCGGATCTTCCCTTGCCCCGAGCACTAGCGGGCTGACCTGGATATTCACAGGGCCATCTGCAATCGACGGGCAGATTTCCAGCATATGCGTCTCCAGAATCCCTTCTTTTCCGGGGACAAGATTATAAGTATAATCCTCCATAAAAGAGGTCCCTTTTGCATCTTTTACCCCCGCGGTCATCAGTTTCACAAGCCTAAGCAGCGCCGCCGTCTTCCAGTCTCCTTCCGCCGCAAATCCATATCCTTTTGCCATCAGTCTCTGCATGGCAAGCCCCGGCAGCTGCTTTAGGGCGCCCAGATCTCCAAAATGTGTCACTACCGCATGATAGTCCTTCTCCTTCATGAACCGCTCCACACCAAGCTCGATCTGCGCCTGTACCTCGACATGGCGCCGGAATTCTGCCGGATCCCTGCCATCCAGGATGATGCCGTACTTCTCATAGTACTCGTCCGTCAGCACGTTCACATCCGCCTTGGACACCGCATCCACCGCCTCTGCGACCTCATTCACAGAATATGTATCCACCTCCCAGCCGAATCGAAGCTGTGCGTCCACCTTATCTCCTTCTGTATCCGCTACGTTTCTCATATTATCGGCAAGGCGCAGGACTCTTAGATGGCTGCTCTCCACGATGCCGGCAGCCGTGCGCATCCATTCGCCGATTTTCTTCTGTACGTTCCCCGCGCTCCAGTGCCCCGCCACGATTTGATGCTCCAGCCCCATCCTTGCAAGCATGTAAGCAAATTCCCGGTCACCATGGGCCGACTGGTTGATATTGATAAAATCCATATCCAGTGTGTCATATGGGATCTCCTCGTTAAACTGGGTGTGCAGGTGAAGGAGCGGCTTTCTTAACTCCTTCAGTCCCAGGATCCAGGATTTTGCAGGGGAAAACATATGCATCCATGCGATCACGCCTGCACACTCTTCATCCATATTGGCCTCGTTAAATGTCTTTCTGATCGTTGGATTGGAGATGAGGGTCGGTTTTAACACGATCTCAAACGGTATCAGGCCGGAACGGTTTAACTCCTCTACGATCTTTCTGCTGTGTTCCGTCACGACCTGAATCTCTGCATCGCCATACAAATCTACAGAACCCGGGCAGAACCAAAATTTATAATTATGCTGTAATTCCATTTTACCTACCTCCTGTGTGCTGATCGGGTCAAAGTCTACTTCTTCTTAGCGATTGCCTCTTTTACCCGCTCCGCAATTTTTTCCGGGGTAAATCCAAAACGTTCCCGCAGATAAGCCTCTGAACCAACCTCGCCAAATTCATCTCTCGTTCCGATCCGCTCAACGACTGTCGGATAATTTTCTCCCAGATACTCTGCCACTGCCGCTCCAAGGCCGCCATATACAGAATGATTCTCTGCAGTTACGATGGCACCTGTCTCCTTTGCACATTTCAGCACGAGCTCTTCATCCAGCGGTTTTACCGTGAACATATCCACAACGGTCACCGCGATCCCTTCAGCCGCAAGAAGCTCTGCTGCCTGAAGGGCGATTGTCACCAGACGCCCGCAGGCAATAATGGATGCATCTTTTCCTTCCCGCAGGACCATCCCTTTTCCAATCTCAAATTCCGTATTCTCATCGTATACAGCAATGTTGTCGGCAAGCGGTGTGCGGTAGTAATAGATCCCCTTCATATCCACGGTCTGGCCCAGCAGTTTTTTAAACTGCACGCCATCCACAATATCAAAAATTTTACAATTGGGGACCGTCCTCATCATAGCGATATCCTCGAATGCCATGTGGGTGCCGCCCCAGTAGGTCTGCTTATATCCAGGCTCGCTGCCGATGATGTTCAGTGTCTTTTTTGCATAGGCACCGGAAAGGAAGACCTGATCAAAAGCACGTCTTGTCACAAAAGCCGCAAAACTATGGATAATCGGCTTTAATCCCATGACCGACATCGCCGCCGCAGTCCCTGCCATATTCGCCTCTGCAATCCCGCAGCGCAGCACCCGGTCAGGATACTTTTCCACCAGATCCCACAGGCCTGCACCGAATGCAAACATCAGATCCGCATCCAGATATACCACATCCGGGTCGTTTTCCAACATACCGCCCAGCTGATCAAGAAACTGTTCTGTTATCGCCTTTTTTTCATATTCACCATTATAAATTGTTTTCACCATTATATGTACCTCCTCACAGACTGGCCTTTACTTCTTCAAGCTCTGCCAGACACTTGTCTGCCAGTTCCTTGTCAACCGGGATCATATGGTTGAATACCATTTCTTCAATACACTTCACACCGCTGCCCTTCGTTCCGTCGAGAACGATCACGGCAGGTGCGTCTCCCTGGTTCTCCTTCACATCAGCAAATGCCTTCGCAACCGCCTCCACATCGTTCCCTTTCACGGTCAGGGCATACCAGCCGAAAGAGCGGAATTTTGCCTCAATATCCAGGAGAGACATACACTCATCGATCGTTCCGTCGATCTGCTTCTTATTCCAGTCCACGATGCCGACCAGGTTATTCAGCTTATACTGGTGCGCATACATGGCCGCCTCCCAGATCTGCCCCTCCTGAATCTCACCGTCGCCCATCAGGCAGTATACACGGTTCGGCATCTTCTTTAACTTCGCGCCATGCGCAAATCCATTTGCCACGGAAAGCCCCTGTCCAAGCGAACCTGTGGATGCATCGATTCCCGGAGTACGAAGTCTGTCGCAGTGGCTCGGCAGCCTGGTGCCGCCCTCACAGAGGGTATCCAGCCATTCCATCGGGAAATACCCCTTTAATGCCAGCGCCGCAAATACTGCCGGACCGGAGTGTCCCTTGGATACGACCAGCATGTCCCGGTCTTTCTTCTGAGGATCCTTCGGGTCAATATTCATCTCGCCATTGTAAAGTACCGCAAGGACATCCGCGATAGATAAACACCCGCCTATATGTCCGAAGCCCCTTGTTTCCAGGCATTTTACAGTTGCAATCCTTACTTCCACTGCAAACTTCTTCAGTTCATTTACTGTCATGTTCTTACCTCCCGCCTTACTGCACGTTGATTTCTTTTACCATTGCGTTTATGGCATCAATATAGAAATTAATATCCTGTCCCACCGTTACACTGTCGAATCCCTGTGAAAGCCTCATATTGGCAACATTGGAATCCGCACAGTAAATAATAGTAAACTTGCCTGCTGCCTTCACAGCTTTTACGATCCGCTCCATCGCCGCCTTGAATTCCGGCTTGTCAAACCGGGTCGGAATTCCCATTGCTACAGATAGATCATATGGACCCACGAAAATTCCGTCTACACCGTCCACCTTCGCAATCTCCTCAATATTTTCCAGACAGCCCATCGTCTCACACTGTGGGATCAGAAGCGTCTCCCTGTTGCAGACCGCGAAATAATCATTGATATCCCCCTTCGCATGTTCCAGATATCCATAGCCTGCGCCTCTTGCAAATGCAACGCCGCGCTGCCCGAGGGGATAGTATTTCGCATATTCAACCAGTTTATGAATCTCTTCTATCGAGTGCACCTGTGGGATAATCAGCCCGCCTGCCCCGATATCGAGCATCTTTAAGACGGAGTTTCTGTTGGAATCCTTCACCCTTACGAGGGCCGTCGTGCCATGAAGCTCCGCCGCCCGCAGCATGCTCATCACACTCTCCACATCAAACGGGCCGTGCTCCGTGTCAATGAGCATATAGTCCAGGTCTGTCAACGCAAGTGCCTCTGCAACATTGGCATTCCCCGCTTCAAAAAAGGTTCCTATTGTTTTCCCGCCATTCATGATTTTCTCTCTCAATAAATTTTTCATCGCTCTACGCTCCTATTCCCAATGCTTTTTTGTTTACAATATTTGCCGGGGCTTCCCCGTTTAAAATCTGTACCGCCGTCTCTGCCAGTACCGCCATCATCTGTTCCTCGGCCTCTACCGAATTATAGGCTGCATGCGGAGAGCAGATGATCTTACCTGTCTCGAAAAGTGGGTGGTCTGGCTTACTGATCGGCTCATTCTCCACCACATCCAGCGCTGCGGCCTTCACCTTGCCCGTCTTCACAGCCTCCATCAGGTCTTCAATGGCGATGATCGGACCGCGGGAGGTATTGACGATCATGACCCCGTCCTTCATCTTTGCAATGGAATCCCGGTTGATCAGGTGATAGGTACTGTCAAACAGCGGCGTATGGATCGAGATAACGTCTGAGACCGCGAGAAGCTCCTCAAGCTCCACCTTCTCTGCACCTGATGCCTCAATCACAGATGCCTCAAGATACGGGTCAAAGGCAATCATGTTAAATCCAAACCCTTTTGCAAAATCTGCCGTTCGCCTGGCAATGTTTCCAAATCCGATGAATCCAAGTGTCTGGCAGGACAGGCGGTGCGGCTTGAAACCTGCATTTGCAAGCCACCTTCCGCTCTTTACCACATCGTTAAAGAATACCAGCTGCCTTTCCATCGCCAGAATCATGGCAATGGTATGTGTGGCAACCTCATCCAGGCAGTGCAGTGGGCTGTTACACACCTTGATGCCGCGTTCTGTTGCAGCCGCTACGTCAATGACATCGTATCCGATCCCGTATCTTAAGATCACCTTACAGTTTGTCAGCGCATCCATGATTCTTGGCGTGATCTTGCGGTAAATGACCAGAAGAGCGTCTGCATCCTTACATTTTTCAATAATCTCATCCTCCGTCTGGCAGTCCTCCAGAACAAATTCAATTCCATGTTCTTCGAAAATCTTCTGCTGGATGCTGTAGTCTAAGCCGTCAGCGGAATTTTTGTCTACTACGATTGCTTTCATGTCATGTATAACTCCTTCCTCAAATCTTATTAGCCTAACGTTTTTGCTTTTTATAATTGCAGTGCGGCCTTAATCCTTTCAACCCGCTCCTGATACTCCTCCTCTGATATAAGGACTGCCTGGCGGCTATCTTTAAATGGTTCCCCCCAATCCGGGCCATCCTGATACTTCGGCACTACATGCACGTGAAGATGGCTGACTTTATCGCCATATGTAGCGTAATTTATTTTGTCAGGACTAAACACTTCTGCTATGGCTTTCGCAGTCCTACTGACAGCATGGATAAACTGAGACTGTTCTTCTTTGCTGAGCTGGTACCATTCTGTCCTATGGCATGTATTGTAAACAACAATACATTTCCCTTTATGTGTCTGATCACGAAACAGATACACAGATGCATTCTCTATATCCGTTATATGAACCATCAGGCTGCTAAGCACCTCACCCTTTTCACAATAATAACAATCCTGCATAAGCCGGCCTCCTATAAGTAACCGTTCAATGACGGCAGAAATTCAGACAACGCCGGTATATAAGTTACCAGCAGCAGTACAATAATGATTGCCGCAAAGTACGGAAGCAGCGTCTTAATTACCTGCTCAATTGTAACCTTACCAATCTTACATCCAGTAAACAGTACTGTTCCTACCGGAGGTGTGATCGCACCTATACACAAGTTATAAACAAGCATAATACCGAAATGAATCGGACTCATGCCAAAACCTACGCAGATTGGCATAAAAATTGGTGTAAAAATCAGTATTGCCGGGGTAGGGTCCATAAACGTTCCCACCAATAACAGAACAATGTTGATGATGATCAATGTCACAATCTTGCTTTCCGTCAGTGCCAGCATAGCAGTTGCAATGATATCCGGAATACAGGTATAAGCCATGATCCATGACATGATGGAGGAAACACCAATCAAGAATACAATGATTACTGTTGTTCTTGCCGATTCCAAAAAAATTCTCGGCAGGTCTTTTACAGTAATACTCTTATATATGAAGCTAAGCACCATTGCATAAACAACTGCTACACCAGAGGCCTCTGTAGCTGTGAAGATACCGCTCAGGATCCCCCCTATAATAATCACGATTAAGATAAGACTTGGAATTGCCTGTACGAAATACTGTAATTTCACCTTACCGGATACCTTCTCCGTATTGATATATCCGCACTTCTTAGCCATAAAACCAGCTACCAGCATCACCGCAATCCCCCACAGAATTCCGGGTATATATCCACCCATAAACAAGGCTGCAACTGAAACAGAACCACCGACTGTTGAAAATACAATCAAAGCATTACTCGGAGGAATCAGCATCCCCGTCGGGGCAGATGCTATGTTTACTGCCGCCGAATATTCTCTTGCATAGCCTCTTTCTTCCTCGATTGGTCCGATTGTACCTCCCATTGCTGCGGCTGCAGCATTACCACTTCCACTGATTGCTCCAAAGAACATATTTGCTACAATATTACTTTGTGCCAATGGTCCGGGCAGTTTTCCGCACAATGCCTCGGCGAGGCGGACAATCCTGACCGCAATACCACCATTATTCATAAAATTTCCTGCAAGCACAAAGAACGGAATTGCTAGAAGCGGGAAAGAATTCAACCCTGTAAACATTTTCTGTGCACAAGTTACGAATGCTACATCAGCAGGTAAAATTACCATCATTGCCATTGCAGAGGACAGCCCAATTGAGATCGCAATAGGCACTCCCATTACCAATAAGACAACCAAAGCTACTACCATAATTATTGTTGCTACTACAGCTACATCCATCCTACTTTCCCTCCTTTGCC
The DNA here is from genome assembly GCF_058819085.1 of Faecalicatena sp. Taxonomy (NCBI): domain Bacteria; kingdom Bacillati; phylum Bacillota; class Clostridia; order Lachnospirales; family Lachnospiraceae; genus Faecalicatena; species Faecalicatena sp. The sequence goes on along the minus strand of NZ_JBZUUL010000025.1, from coordinate 174,201 downwards.
TCTCCCGTTGGATTCTTTAAGCTTTTCATGAGATCCCATTCATTACAAAGAAAATAGATTACCATACAGACTCCTGCAATTGGAATTGCAATATAAATAACACCCATCGAAATAGGAAGTATGGAATCTGCCTGTGTCATCTGTTTTAAAGCTCCAAAATATCCTCCTACAAGAAGTACGCCAACAGCAAAAAGGAAAATCATAAGCTCATTCACCATTTCCACAACTACTTTGCTGGTCCCTTTAAACTTATCCAGCACAAAAGTCATAGCCATGTGGTCCCTTTTTCCAAAGACATATGCACCGCAAAGCATGGCAAGCCAGATAAAGCCATATGTTACAACTGCCTCGCTCCAAGAACTGGGGCTGTTAAAGACATATCTGGTCACAACCTGGTATACGACCAAAATGGTCATCACACTCAGGATAAATATGGACGCTATTTCTAAAATTTTATCGGTTACTTTACGCACTTTACTCATGATTCGTACCCTCCGATCTCAAAGAAACAATTGCATCGTAAACGCTTTTTGTCATATCATTTTCATTTGCTATAGATTGCTGAAAATCTGTAAAACTCTCCGCAAAGGCATCTTTATCCACATCATCGATAAACTCAATGCCAAGAGCTTCTGCCTGTTCAATACTATCTGCGACCATTTCAGCCCAGAAATCGAATTCCTTTTCAACACTCTCATCCATCACGCCCTCAATCAATTCTCTGTCTTCATCCGAAAGAGAGGCCAAAAACTGTGTGCTGGCAACAACAAAGTCTGTACTAAAGCAATGTTCTGTTCTGGAAAAGATTGGTGCCACCTCATAATATTTCTTTCCTACATAGTCAATCTCATTGGACTCCGCTCCGTCCACTACTCCCTGCTGCATCGCAGAATATTGTTCCGACGCAGACATCGGCACTCCTGTACCCCCCATAAGCTGCAGCATTTTAACCATATTATCAGACTGCATGACACGAATCTTCAAACCTTTCAAATCGCCAGGTTCACGGACCGCTCTGTCACAGAATATATTTCTGGAACCGGAACCAAACGCTCCGACAATTTTAAAATCATAATCTGATGTTGAATTAAATAAGTCATCTAATATCCCACTCGTATACGCTTCTCTTTGATGTGTGCTGTCTTTAAACAGAAACGGCATACTCAGAACAGAAAAATCCCCGTTATAGCTCTCTACAATAGTTGCATTCGCCACACACATCTGAACCGCATTGTTCTGTGTTAATTCCAGTGCCGCCCTTTGATCTCCCAGGGTTCCGTTAGAATAGATTTTTACGGTAAATCTCCCATCTGTTACCTTTTCAATTTCTTCTGCCGCCCACTCAAGCGCCATAAAATGCGGATAATTCTCGGCATTATTGTAGGCAATCCTGATTACACCATGATCCACCTTTTCTATTTCCTTATTCTGACAGCCGCTTAAAAACATGACAGAAAGCATTGCAGCCGCACAGCAAAAAGCAACGATTCTTTTTAACTTCATGCTTAATTCTCCTTCTCCCTGTTTAACAAATGGTCTTCAATGTTCCAGAAATCCCCTGTAAATACTGACGAATCACTACAATATGCATTCCCATTTTCCATCCCGGCAATCAATGACATATCATCCACATCCAGTTCGAAATCAAAAATATTGAAATTATCTGCTATCCGATGCGGTTTTGACGACTTCGGAATGACACAGTTTCCTCTTTGGATATTCCACCTCAAAATCACCTGTCCAACATTTTTATGGTGTTTTTCTGCAATTTCTAAAAGTTTGGGGTCTGACAGGATATTTCCCTTTGCGAATGGCACACACGCCGTCATTGTAATATCGTTTTCCATACAATATTGATAATCTTCCTTCTTCTGAAGCCAGGGGGAGAGCTCAATCTGGTTCATGACCGGAACTATACCAAACCTCTCAATCAGCCCCTCCAGATGTTCCTTTTTGAAATTTGATACCCCGACCTCCCTAAAATATCCTTTCTCTTTGTATTTCAGCAGTGTCTCGAAAGCATGATAACGTGCATATTCATTTTGGCTGGGCCAATGAAGCAGATACATGTCGATATAATCCATATTTAAAGCTCTCATACTATATTCAACTGCTGCTTCCGGTGTTTTATAGCTTGTCGGCCATATCTTACTTACTACAAATAATTCGCTTCGGTCTATTCCGCTTTCCCGTATCCCCTCGCCGACATACTTCTCATTTTCATAAAAATTAGCCGTATCAATATGCCTGTATCCCACCTCTATTGCGCTTCTTACAGCGCGGATGCCCTCTTCTGCCTCCGACTTGTAGCAGCCAAGACCAAGCATAGGTACTTTCATCCCGTTACGCATTGTTTTGTACTCCATAACAAACCTCCTTCATTTTTTTACGAACTCTCTTTCGTTCTTTCGTTAATTATATAAATCCTCTACAAACTGTGTCAAAAATAGTGCTTTCATTGTTGATTTATAACATTTTTGTTTTTAATCGCAATCACTTCTTCCTCTTTTTTATCATTTTTGTTTCTATTCTTCTTTCGTTTTTGTGCAATTTATATATTTTTCATAAGACAAGTATAACAGTATGATTTTGCCTTATTGATTGGTAAGTTTTTCCAATTTTCAACAGCGCTTTTCAAATCGCACACTATAGCTTCTGCTATTCTGTATGTTCCTCACATCCACTTTCCTTCTGATTCCGCCTCACGATGGCCCCCTTTGGTCCTGGCTGTATTCTTCCCACTACTAGAAAAAGCCCTCCTGGTGATTCTGTTACCTGCTCACCAAGAGGGCTCTTATTCTCCCAAATTATGTAATTGTGTGAAAAACTTCATGATTATTTGCTGCCACGCAGGCTTCTCGCATTTCTATTTTCTTAAACGTGACATGGTGCCATACATGCGCTGTATGTCATTGCGCATCTCATCTTCTGCCAACAGCGGAAGGTGATTCTTCAGCATATTATAAATGGCTTTATGATGTTCGGACCCACTCCCCATGTCATGCTTTTGAAAGCACTCCTCATAGACAAGCTGATTAAGCTGATTGCGGTAACATGCCAGAGGACACTCTATAGACTTGTACATACTGACTAAATAGGGATTCCTGGATGCCTTTATGACAATTTCATGGAATTGCTTATCTGCCAATGTATACTCCCGCTGATTCAATGTTTGATCGATCTCTTCAAACTTGTTAATCAACTCCCTCAATTGCGAAAGTTCTGCCGGCTTAATCCGTCTGGCTGCCTGATAGGCAGCTTTTGGTTCCAGAGTCATCCTCGCCTCATAGATCCATGAACACTCCTCATAAGTGATCGGCTTTACATGGACAGTCTTTCCCGCTCCTCTTTCAAAGATCCCCTCTTCTACCATATCCACAAGTGCTACTTTCACCGGAGACCGAGAAACATTCAAATCCTTCGCTATCTTAGACTCAATAATCTTGTGCTCAGGCAGTAAATGCCCGGCTATCACCTCCTGATACAACTGCTGATAGATCACACGGCTAAGAACTGCAAACGGATTATCCTCCATCTCCCGCTGTACATTCTCTTTAAAAGTATCGCTTAATACATATTCTGTCATTCATACATACTTCCTTTCGTTTCCCGCCATCATCCCGGGAACTGTATAAATGCATTGTACCAAATTACAAAAGAACTGGCTAGTGGAGTTACGCCTGCATCTTACAAGGCAGAAAAGGTTCCTTAAAAAAACAGGATCTTATGGAGTACTCTTCTCCATATGATCCTGTCTTTTACTTAATCCCAGCTCAAATCATGCAGGTGTCCTTCCAGATTCATCCCTGCAAACTGGTTCTGTCTGAGCGCCTCGTATAAGATGACGGCCACGGAATTCCCAAGATTCAACGACCGGATATCTCCGACCATCGGGATCCTGACACAGTCTTCTTTATGTTCAACCAGGATCTCTTCCGGGATCCCTGCGCTTTCCTTCCCAAACATGATATAGCAGTCCGGCTCGTATGTAACCTCAGTATACACCTTGGAAGCTTTTGTCGTTGCCATATAGATCCTGGCCCCCGGATTCTTTTCCAGAAAATCGTTGTAATCAATATACGTCCTTACGTCCAGATCGGACCAATAGTCCATCCCCGCACGCTTTAACGCCTTTTCATTGAGCTTAAAACCGAGCGGCTCGATCAGATGCAGCCTTGTGTTAGTTGCGACACAGGTCCTTCCGATATTTCCCGTATTTGCCGGAATCTCCGGTTCATGAAGTACGATATTCAACATGACAGCTTACCTCTCATTTCTCAGACGCTGGATGAAATTCCCCAAACGTCCCAGTGCTTCTTTCAGATCATCCAGTGAGTACGCGTAGGATATACGCAGGAAGCCTTCCCCGCATTCACCAAACGCAGTACCCGGCACAACAGCAACCTTTTCTTCCTGGAGCAGACGGGTAGCGAACTCCTCAGACGTCATATCGAATTCCTGGATACTCGGGAAAACATAGAATGCGCCAAACGGTTCAAAGCATTCCAGCCCCATACGTGCAAATTCATGGATCAGGAAACGTCTTCTCTGATTATAGGACTTGCGCATCTCCACTACCTCGTCCTCACAGTTTCTGAGTCCCTCGATCGCCGCATACTGGCTGTTCGTCGGAGCGCACATGATCGCGAACTGATGCAGCTTGATCATCTGCTCGATGATCTCCTCCGGTCCGCAGCAATATCCCAGACGCCATCCGGTCATGGCAAAGCCCTTGGAAAATCCGTTGATCACGATGGTCCTCTCACGCATTCCCTCAAGGCTTGCGATGGAGACGTGCTCTGTCTTGTAAGTCAGCTCGGAATAGATTTCATCCGAGAGGACGTACAGATCATGTTCCTTAACAAACTCAGCGATCGGCTCCAAATCTTCCTTCGTCATGATAGAGCCCGTCGGATTGTTCGGGAAGGGCATGATCAAAACCTTAGTCTTCGGAGTCGTATACTTCTCCAGATCCTCCACTGTCAGTTTAAACTCATTCTCATACTGAAGCGGGATCACCACTGGTACTCCATCCGCCATGACCGTGCATGGAAGATAGGATACATAACATGGCTGCGGGATCAGCACCTCATCCCCCGGGTCCAGCATACAGCGCAGACCGATATCGATGGCCTCGCTTCCACCGACTGTGACCAGTGTTTCCTTTCTCGGATCATATCTGACATGGATCTTTCTTTCCAGGTAATTACAGATCTCATTTCTTAATTCCTGCAGTCCGGCATTCGATGTATAAAAGGTACGCCCTCTTTCCAAAGAAAAAATACCTTCCTCACGGATACGCCACGGAGTATCAAAATCCGGTTCTCCCACACCAAGGGAAATCGCGTCCTCCATCTCATTTGCCACGTCAAAAAATTTCCGGATACCGGATGGCTCGATTTCTATTATTTTCTTTGATAATGGGTTTCTCATCATGGTGTCACCAACATCCTTTCTGACTCTTTCTTCGGTACCAGGATGGTGCCATGATCCTTATACTTTTTCAGGATAAAATAGGTTGCAGTGCTGATCACGGATTCGATCGGAGATAATTTTTCCGACACAAAACGGGAAACCTCTTTCAATGTCTTCCCTTCCAGTGTGACTAAAAGATCGTAGCCTCCTGAGATCAGATACACTGCGTGCACCTCAGGATAATTGTAGATCCGCTCTGCAATACGGTCGAAGCCCTGATTGCGCTGCGGTGTCACACGTACCTCGATCAGCGCGGTCACGCTCTCCACTCCTGCTTTATCCCAGTCGATCAGCGTATGGTATCCGCAGATGATCTTCTCCTTTTCCATGTCAGCGATCTCATTTGCCACAGTCACCTCGTCCACTCCAAGCAGTACTCCAAGCTCTCCAAGGTCCACTCTGCTGTTTGTCTCCAGATATCTCAGAATTTCATTCCTTAAGTTATCCATCTCTATTACCTCCTAAATCTGTCTATATCAATCTGGTTTTTAAATTTCTATTTCCTGTGCCGGACAGACATCTGTCATGGCCGCTGTTTTTCCATTCGGTCCTACAGGACATCCTTCTTGCGGCTTAATGAGCGCTCCCACCAGAGCATCAGCTCATCTTGTGCCGGTCTGTCCAGATATCTTTGTTCTTCACCGCTTGTGATCACCCGGGCCTTTTTGTCCGTGGCAACCCCAAGCTTGACGGCTCGTGCGCCCACCCCTTCCAGTGCGTTCACGAGTTTGTCACCGTCCTTTGCCGTCATCAGAAAGCTTCCCGTAGAAGTCATCTGATACGGATTCAGGTTATAGTATTCACATACCTCCACCGTCTCCTGCCGGATAGACATGCGGGAAAGCTCTACCTCCATCCCTATGCCGGATGCCTCTGCCAGCTCCCACAGAGCGGCAAAGATCCCTCCGCTTCCGATCTGGTGTATTGCCGATACGCCGCCACATCTTGCTGCCTTAACAGCCTCTATTCCTAAAAGCCGGGGTTTCAATTCCTTCATCTGCCGGATAAACGCCGGGACGAATCTCTGCCCTAACTCCTCCCCGCATTCCTCCAGAACACGAAGCATTCCTTCCAGGCCGACATACCCGCATAAGATGATAGCTTCCCCCGCCTTTGCATCCGCCGCACGGATCACTTCATCTTCTTTCACAGCGCCCTGCGCAGCGGCCGTGATAAAGACCTGGTTCACAGCCGGATTATTCTCTGCCTTGAAACAGGTGACCGGCGCACCCGCTTCCACACAGACCTCCTCGATAGAACCAAGCATCTTTTTTAACTGCTCTTCTGTTACAGACAAAGGCAGTACCGCCTGGACCGACACTCCGAGAGGGGATGCCCCTCTGGCCGCGATCTCATTGAGAGCCTTTGCTGCCGCGTAGATCCCGGTTTCCTGTGCATTTCCAAAAGACTGGGCGCTGGAGGATACCAGCACATGTCCCTCTGGTATCCGAAGCATACTGCAGGCTTCTTCCATAGAAGGCGGAAAAAGGACCTCGTCCCGGACATGATTCAGTTGTTTTCTGATGGACCTTTTCCATACGGTCTGTGAAATATTTCCTGCTTTCATTCTTCTCCTGCTTTCTGATCAAGAATTATTTTTACTTTCTGTTGTTTTAATATTGTGTACCATCCTGCGCATCGGATCCGTTCTCCCCTTCTGACGAACTGCCTGCACTGTCCTGCTGCCCGTCCTGGGAGCCGTCTGTGTTCCCCGTCAGCTCCTGGATCGTACTCATGATCTGGCTCTCATCCTGGGAAAGGATCGCCTGATTCATCCGGTCCGATGCCTGAGGATCATCTGAGGCCGTTCCCACAGCGATTGTCTCCTTTGAAGGAACGTACTGGCTGTTATTGACGACTTCCCGGCTCACTTCCCCGCCGTCCTGATAGACCACCTTCAAAAGCTGTGCCGTAATTGCCGGCTGTGCCTGGTTTAAGGTATAGAAGCTTCCGATCGCATCGTCTGTAGCAATATAGCGCTTTCCGTCCGGGAGGTCGGTTCCTGTCGTCTCACTGATGAAATCCAGCGTCCGGCCCGGGTCCCGTGTTTCTTTGCCATAGATATTGAATGTGATACAGCCATCCTTTAGTACACTCTCTATATAGACCGATGATTCCAAACTGTTCTTAAACTTTAGATCCTTCACATCATCCGCGATCGCCGCATCCTGGGAAGGTTCTACATAATGAACCAGCATCGTATGAGGAGACCTCTCCGTCACTTCCAGCTCTGCATATAGCACTGCATTATATAACGTGGTAGAGATCTGGCAGATACCGCCGCCCATGGACTGTACAACTTTGTCATCCTCATAGGAGGCTGCCTCTGTGAATCCATTTTCCTTTGTATACGGCCGCATCGCAGCATCGGCGGAGAACTCTTCTCCCGGCTTAATGATAGAGCCGTCAATAAGCTTTGCACCGCTTTCGATATTCTGTGCCCTGCCGGAACCGTCGCTTCCATAAAAAGTCGTATAGCTGCCGAGCAGATCCGTCATCCCTTTTAGATCCTTCTTTGTGATCTTGGGATCCGTGTAGGTCAGATAGGCCTTGGCCTTCCCGCCCTTTCCATCCCATTTTCCTTCCAGCAGCTTGTTAATGCTTTTCACCGTCTTTTTGATATCCACGACCTCACCCGGCTTCTCCTCCACAATGGACACGCCCGAATCATCGTGCGTCACCCTTGCATTCTCCGGAAGGTTTAACTGGTCTTTAAACGCACCATTCAGGCCCGCTTTCGCGGATTTCTCTGTCAGAGCATATGTAACAGGGATCTCCTTCTTATTTTCATGCTTCTGTGAACGCTTCAAAATCCGGTAACAGGAAAGTGCGTTCCCTTTTTTTCCATAATCCACGGCCTGCTGTACCACAGAATCTATCTCTTTAATGGTCAGGCCCAATTCTCCCAGCGTGGCCTCTGCCTTTCTTCCATCCTCCAATGTCAGAATGACCTTTTCATCGGCATAGACAGAAAGCTCCTTCTGGATCTTTTCTTTCGCTCTCTTCGCATTCAGCCCCGAGACATCCGTATCCCCGATCGAAACGCCCTGGATGATAATGCGCTCGTCAAACTTCCTGATATATCTGTGGAGAAAAAACTGTACACACAGGATCACAACGACTGCACACAAGATGATCTGGATCATACGGTAGATCGCCTTCGCCTCGGACCTGCGTAATCTTCGTCTGCGTCTTCTTCTCTTTTTGTTCCCCATAAACTTCCTCTGATTTCCTTTGAAGCTGCTTTACAAAAGCTCTCCTTCGTAAACGCGTCACTATACAACAAGATATGGTATGATCATCGTTGCGACCATAGCCAGGATGATCACCATAACAACAATTGAAATGATTCTTCTGACTTTCTTATCATATATATTCATTTTATATCCACCTCTTATCCGTCTTGGTCCTTTACTTAGACCATGTTGTCAGTTAGTTAGGTTACATTTTATACTCTTTACAGTATTTTTGCAAGAAGCATTCCCCGCATTTTGGACTCCGGGCCGTGCAGATGGAACGTCCAAACGTGATGATCTGGATATTATAGAGTATCCAGTGATCCTTCGGAAGCTCCTTCATCAGATCCATTTCCACCTTCTCTGGATCCTCATTCCTGGTCAGCCCCAGACGTCTGGAAATACGCTTCACATGAGTATCCACCACCACGCTTGGCTCGTGGAAAATGTTCCCGCGGATGACATTGGCAGTCTTGCGCCCCACCCCTGCCAGGGAAGTCAGCTCCTCCAGGGAGGAGGGAACCTCACCATGGAACTGCTCAACTAATGCTTTCGTACAGGCGATGATATTCTTCGCCTTATTATGATAAAATCCCGTTGGCTTGATGTCCTGCTCCAGCTCCTTTAAATCTGCATCAGCGAATTTCTCAAGGGTGTCATATTTCTCAAACAGATCCTTTGTCACAATATTCACTCTGGCGTCCGTGCACTGGGCGCTGAGCATTGTGGCGATCAATAACTGCCAGGGCGTATTGTAATTCAGGTAGCAGATATACTCCCGTCCATACTGTTCGTCGAGAATCTCCAAGATCTCCCTGGTACGTTTTTTCATGGCTAACCTCCTTATAGACGGCGTTCCGTGTCCAGAACTGCGTCCCTAAATATAGATGAGCTTTGCTTGATTTGTCAGCACATCTTTGTTTCTATAATCAAATAATAGAAGCTCCCCACCGATTTTTTCCAGATGGGTCATTTTCCTCAGCTGTCTCTTGTCGAACTGTTCATACCCATCTAAATACCTGTGTTCGTTTGCCTCTGTCTCATAAAACTCTGCTGCTTCTTCTTTTTCCACAGTCTCCTCTCCCGCAAAAGAGGGTCTGTTTTTCACGTTATCTCTCAGGTATAGATCTACTATGAGCGCATTTCTATAGGTTTCCTGATTTTCCCGGTCATATTCTTTGGCAAAACGAAACAGAACTTCATAGCGGGTGATCCGGGAATGGTTGAGCATATGAAGTCCGTTTTCTTCATAGAACCTGCTCAGCTGCTCATAGATGGAGAATGCATCCGGGAAATGCTTTTCCAGCTCCCGCAGTGTATTGACGAACTGTCCGCTGTTATAATAAACCTCCACCATCTCCTCCACACCCTTTAGACGGATGACATCGGAGTAGGGAAGCCATTTGGTAGATAATACCTCAAAAGGCGGGCGGTCCTGATACAAAAGTTCATACTTCCCGGCATTCTCATGCATATAAGATCCTTTGAGAACCTTCAAAAAGCCCAGCTGAAGCTGCTCAGGATGAAGGGAATACACATCATTGAAGGAATTTTGAAAGCTTACATAGTCCTCGAAGGGCAGGCCTGCGATCAGATCCAGATGCTGATGCACGTTTCCCCCTGCATGGATCCGGCCCACGATCCGCCTCACTTCCTCAAACCTCATGGTACGGTGGATCTCTCTGATGGTAGCAGGATTGGTTGACTGGACGCCGATCTCCAGCTGGATCAGGCCGGGCCTCATGGATTCGATCAGGGACAGTTCTTCCTCATTCAAAAGGTCTGCCGCCACCTCGAAGTGGAAATTTGTCTTTCCTTTATCATGCTCCGCCAGATAAGACCAGACCGCCATCGCATGCTCGTGCTTACAGTTGAAGGTCCTGTCCACAAACTTGACCTGGGGGACCTCGGCGTCAATAAAAATCTGGAGTTCTCTTTTTACCAGCTCCAGATCGCGGAAACGCAGACACTTATCAATAGAAGAAAGGCAGTAGCTGCACGAAAATGGGCACCCTCTGCTTGATTCATAATAGATGATCTTATTTCGAAACTTCTCCATATCATCGTATACAAATGGAACCCTGCTCAGATCCATTACCTCGCGCCACGGATTTTCTACGATCTCACTTTCGTTTTCCACATCCCCGGCAGAGATCCCGGAAGTTTTCCACACCCGGAATGTGATCCCGTTGATATCTTCCAGTTTCTGTATCTTTCCGTGATAATAGTCCAACAGCTCCAAAAAGGTCTCTTCTCCCTCCCCGCGCATCACACCGTCCACCTGAGGGTATGTCTTTAGGACTTCCGGGGCATTATAGGAAACCTCCGGGCCGCCAAGCCAGATCCGGGTATCCGGCAGGATCTTTTTGATCTCCGGGATCAGCCAGGCGACATAGGTGATATTCCATAGATAACAGGAAAAGCACAGGATATCCGGTGCCTTCTTGTAAATATCGGCAAGAATATCATCCGCGTTCTGATTGATCGTGTACTCCGCGATCTCCACCTCCTGTCCATAACAGGATGCATAGCTTTTCAGGCTGTAGACAGCTAAGTTAGAATGTATATATTTTGCATTGATAGCCGTTAATAACACTTTCATAAATTCACCACCTCCATTTAGGTGCAGCGCCGGCGTCAATATGACCTCCGCCGGTCTGAACAATACCCTAATTTTACTATAATTTTGCCTTTCCGTAAACAAAAACTCCCGTATCCGTTGACATTTCGGCTAAAACAAGGTAAAATTAAGACTCGTGCAGCCGGGGTGTTAGCGGTACCTTGTACCTGCAATCCGCTATAGCAGGGGTGATATTACGCAGAGGGTGCTGATTTGCAGAGCTGCCCTCGGAAAGTGGCGTTGAAGATCTGGGTCTCACGCGACGGAAATCTGTGAACTGTGTCAGGTCGGGAACGAAGCAGCACTAAGCAGAATCTTCCGGGTGCCGTGAGGGTGCCTGGGTTGAGTTAACTACCGAGGTAACGTCTGTGGAGATGTATTCGAAGCGTAATGCACGTAAAATAATTCTGACATCAATTAGAACACCAATAACAACAAGAACCTTTTTTCTAAAAATCTAATCCGTTCAGCCACTTTGCCACTTGTTCTTCACGTTCTTTTAATGTTGACTCGTCTTTCATTTTACCTAAATATTTTTCCGAAACAATTTCACCATCTGCCATAAATAAAATGCGCTCTGTTTTTGACGCTACCTTAGCATCATGAGTAACTAATAGGATCGTTGTTCCATTTTGATTAATTTCGTTAAAAAGCATCATGATCTCAGAAGCAGACTTTGAATTTAACGCACCGGTAGGTTCATCACCAAATATGATTTCTGGTTTATTAATTAATGCACGGCAAATTGAAACTCTTTGTAATTGTCCTCCAGAAGCCTGCGTAATATCTTTTAAGGCTAGTTGATGGACACCAGTCTGTTTCATCAATTGAATAGCACGCTTATCAATTTCTTTTTGCGATTCTTTTTTTCCGAGATATGCAGAAAGAATAATATTGTCTTTCAAGTTAAAGTTCTTTAATAAGTTTGCTTGTTGAAAAACGAACCCCATTTTATTTAATCGAACACTTGTTAATTGTTCTTCTGTCAGTGTATTTAATTGTTCTCCGGCAAATTCAACAGTTCCTGCACTTGGCTGCATCATGCCACTGATCGTATAAAGCAGAGTAGATTTACCTGAACCACTCGCACCCATAACGGATACAAATTCACCTTTGTTAATAGTTAATTGAATATTTTTTAATACATGCTGAGGTTCCATATTTTCAATTGGAAAACTCTTTGATACATCAGTTGCTTTTAAAATCATGACGATTCCTCCTTTATTCAGCGATTAACATGATGTTAATTTTTTTAATAGATACGCTAACAATATAGACACTTATACTCACCACTAACACCAATGAAAAAGGAATGATCAGATAGTTAATAAGAGGATTCGTGACAAAGGTTAGTTTTGATACGCCTGATAATAATAGGCTGGCGACTTGTGTTCCAAGTACATTTGTTAGTACCACTCCAACAATAAGACCAATGAGCAGGGTAAATAATGCCCGTACAATATATTGTCGCTGCAATGTTTTTGTGGAAATACCGATACTCTTCATAATCGCAAAATTCTTCGCTTCTTTCGCAAGAATCATTTTAAAGAACATTGAAGTAATCAAAATGGATATAAATAAGGAAAGGGCAAATGATACTACACTAAGGCTGGCGACTTGTTCAATGATTCCGCCTAATGTCTGCTTAATATAGCTATCCATATCAGTCACCTTAATATGTCTAAATGTTTGTTCAAGTTCCGTTTTTACTTCATTTATTTGAGAAGCATCTTTAACATTGAAATTGTAAGTAGTCCATAATACATCATCGCTTTCAAGCATTCCTTTCGCAGTTTTACCACCGTTGGTTACATCTTGATAAATGCCGCTTACCGTAAGTTTTTCTTCTGTTCCTTCCAAAATGATGGTAACGGTATCTCCTACACTTGCATTAAATTCATCTGCATTCATACTGGATAGAGCAATCTCTTCCGCGTTTTGTGGTGCCCGCCCATGAGTATAATGAAGTGGAAATACATCATAATCTTTTGAACTCTCAATTTTAATAGTGCTTATCTCATTATCAGCATTTTTCATCTGATAAGCACTTGTTTCGTAAGAAGCAGCTTTTTCAATCGCATTATTGTTTAAACTTTCATTTGTTAAGTATCTAAACACATCTTCAGATTCCTTCTTATATTTATCCATTTGATGAATATCGATTCGTAAATCACTTTCTCCGGCACCCATATAAGAAATAAAACTAGAATCTTGAATCGTTTGTAAAAAGTTGAAAGGAACGCTCATCATAAACAAACTAATAGCAAAGACCAGCATTAACAATATATACGTTTTTATCTGTGTTAGCACTTCTCGAATACTGATAAAGATCGTGTGATTCCCTATCCAGTGTTTCTTGCCACTTAATTGCATTCTATGTGCAATTTTACGGTTTCCTGATGTTTCTCCAACTTGTAACGCTTGATAAGCTGAAATCTTTTTAAAGCGTCTAAACACAAGCCTGCAAAATAAATAAACGAAAAAGAATACGAGCAGCGAACCCAGCAGCGGCAGAAAATAGCTGATCAGAGTTTTAGGAGCCAGGCCCATGTAAAGGGACATGGATTTGGTAAATACATTGGTAACTGCCAGAGAAGCAAGATACCCTCCAATACAGGCAGCAGAAGCAATCACAATGTATTTTGTAAGATACAGCTTTCGTATATTTTTGTTGCTAATACCGGTAGCTTTCATAATTCCGATTTCCCGATAATCTTCTTCCATAGCAGTAAGGATAGTAAATCGCAAACATAAAGAAGCAATGAGCAATAGCAGTAAACTAATAAGAATTATAATAGCGATAACAACGCCATCTGTTAATGCGTTTAATACTTGGTATAAAGATTTCGTAAGTGCCGTCCCGCTTTGCGGAAGATCAGAAGCTTCGTACTGCTTTTCAAATTCTGAAATCGAGCTGTCATCATTCAATTCAAACTCGATTAGATTTTCTTGATTACTAAGCTTCGTTTCTAATTCATTCCAATCATTATCACTTACCAGAAACCGCTTCGAGGTAACAATCGAGGGGTTCATCTGTGCATCACGTATAAATGAAATAATCGTATAGGTCTTTTTGAAATCACCTATTTGTACCTGCACCTTAGATCCTAACTCTAAGTTATAAAGTTGTTGATGATAAACAGGAATACCTATCTCACCATCCTGAACACTGGCAATTTCATTTCTTGTATCTAATAAGAAATCAAATGCTTCATTTTGTTTCACAAAACTATTTTCAATAATACTATTCACTTCCGATTCACCATTTCCTTGGAGGAATAGATGTTCGCCATCAATATTTAACATGGTTACGGTTTGCTGGTTTTTCACAAGTTCGTTATTTTCACTAAAGGTGTTGATTTCATCTTGTGAGAAATCACCGGCATACATCTGTACATAGCTGGGTACTTTTGCTTTTTCAAATAAATGGTCTAAAGAACCTGTTAATTCAGTTACAATCGTCAATGCACTGGATAATAGCATTGAGGATAGTAAAATAAATGTAAAGAGGGTAAAAACAATGACTTTATTCTTCTTAAAATCTTTTTTTAGTAATCGTTGTATCATTTATTATCTCCTTTAATTTTAGTACGCAAAGCGTATGTCAAATTCAAAAGGATATGCGTACTGATCCTTTTGAATCTATTCATCTTTTATCCAACAATTTACTAGATGTCCTTTTCATTTCGATACAATGCTTTGCTTAAAATCGATAATAATATGGTAGCAGCAAACGTAATAATGATTGGGATATATGCACGGTTTTCAAAAGTTTCAAAGCCGATCCCATACAAAATTTGACCAATAGGAGCAACACATTGTGCAGTCGCCATAATAATGGACATTACTTTTCCCAGGTTCTTTGATGGTGTAACCTTTTGTATTTTACTTATCGCAAAGATAGATACAATGGATAAGCACGCAGAAAGCGGAACTCCACCAAGTACAAATAAAGCAAATGCCGGAAATGTTCCATGTTGCAATAATAGGGGAATAGTCGACATTCCCATCGGAATTAATAGAATTGCAACAAATAAAATCCAAAGGTAGAAATTAGATACCCTTATTTTTTTTGAAACGGCTCCTATAAGGAGAGCACCTAGAATTGTTGCAAATTCCATAATTCCAATACCAATTCCATATAGACCAGTATTTAAGTTCATTGTTACTCTTAAAATATATGGTACTCCAACGATAAAGAGTGGAGTAAGAGCAAAATTTAGCCCTACACTTAGCAACATAGTTTTACGAATGAAACTATGAGTTAATGTATAATGGAATCCTTCTTTCAAATCACCTGCTAAAACTTTAATAATATTACCTGAATATTCTGTTTTGTTTTGCGGTACTAAAATACGTGTTTCTAATAATGCGGTTAAGAAGAATAAAACTGTTATGATAATGAGAATATGATTCATTCCGATTAAGCCATAAAGTAAACCTCCTAAAACAGGAGCAACAATCCCAGATAGAGATTGAACACCTTGCAAAATACCATTTGCTGATTCTAATTTATCACTTGCTGAAATACCGGGGATGATCGCTGTCACAACAGGAGTATCCATTGCGCCGACAAAACCAAATAGGATCATTGCAATTGCGATAACAAAAATAGATGTCTGATTGAATAAAAATGCTATTAGAAGTAATAAACTAAGTAAACCATTCGTTAAATCTAAACCAACCATAATTGATTTACGATTAAATCTATCAGCCAATGCTCCCGCAATTGGTGAGAATAAAACCGGCAGACTTGATACTGCAAATAATGTTGCGTAAATATCCGCCCGCCCTGTAATATCTAAAACATACAGAGATAGTGCAAAACGAAGTAGTGACGTCCCAAAAACGGAGACAGCCTGACCCGTCACTAATTTAATAAAGTTGAATGTTGTTTGATATATCGATGCTTGTGTCGCTTCTATAATAAACTCCTCCTATACCATATCGGTAATTTCTTTACATATTTTGAAACAATCGTTTTACTTGTTCTTTGCTATTTTTTGATTCATCAATTCTTAATACTTGAAAAATAGTATTCAGGACAACCTCCATATTTACATCGATCTTTGCATCTGAAATACTGCTAAGGTCATATATTGTCTGCATACCTGCCACAAGAAATTGAATATCCTCAAGCGGACTGGCAGATGAAAAATCCTGTCTTCTATTTCCTTCAATAATCATTTCTGCGTAGATGGGACATAGAACTTCCAATGTTCTTTGTAATGCTCTTTGTTTCATCAACGCATTGTTTGGTTCATTCAAGCTTTCAATTATTACTTTTTTTTCATCACTTTCTGATTTTTTAAAAAGGGAAGTAATTAGTTTTTCAATTGGTGTTAATTTTTCATTGTTAAGTACTTCTTTCGCATATTTCAATTCAGTGTCAACGATTCTCATAATAACTGCGTCCATTACTTCTTCTTTTGATTCGAAATAGTAATAGAATGTTCCTTTAGCAATTCCAACTTCTTTTAAAATGGCATTTACAGTTGTTACTTCATAGCCTCTTATAGTAAATAGCTGTTCTGCACAATCTAAAATTGCATTTCTTTTTGTATCAAAATCTTTTGTATGTGACATTAGCTTCTCCTTTCTCGACCGTTGGTCTATAAATACATATTACTAGACCGACGGTCGAATGTCAACAAAAATTTATATATTATTTTAAAAAGGAAGTATACAAAAAAGGTGTAAACTCATTTTACAAAGTTTACACCTTTACATTTCTTCCAAATCTCTGATAACTACTGGAGTTCCGCTTGGGATTTCTTTCCTTTAAATTTAAGATCTTATACTCCTAACGGTACTTTATTAATTACTCGTTCCTTTTTTTCATCTTCTGCTTTGCACGCAGCTCTTTAAAAAACTGCTTCATCATCGAACTGCACTCTTCCTCAAGTACGCCCGTTGTAAGCTCTGCCTGATGATTAAACTCCTTCATTTCCAGCAGATTCAAGATGGACCCCGCGCATCCCGCCTTCGGATTCATACATCCGACCACCACACGCTTGATCCTGGCCTGGATGATCGCACCGGAGCACATCTGGCACGGCTCCAGCGTCACATACATCGTACAGTCCTCCAGGCGCCAGTCGTTCATCTTCTTACTTGCTTTCTTGATCGCGAGCAGCTCTGCGTGCGCCAATGTGTTCTTATCTATCGTCCGTCTGTTATAACCTCTCCCGATGATCTTATCCTGGTAGACGATCACACAGCCAATGGGCACTTCCTCCAGGGCATAGGCCTTTTTCGCCTGCCTGATCGCCTCTTTCATATACTTTTCATCTGCTGTCATACTCTTCTCCTGCATTTTTAAACCCTAGTCTCCAAACGTATTCATTTCCCCCTGATCGACGGAAATCTCAAACTCAATCTGTGTATCCTTTTCGGCAACAAGTTTCATCCTGTTATGGCCCTTTTTCACACGAAATGTCTCCGAATATTTCTGTTCTGCCTTGGAGTCTGCCGTATATTCTTTTAAAATCGTCACTGTATCGTCGGGATCGATCAATACCAGCTTTGCTTTCCCGGATGAAACGGTAATCTGGCTCTCAATTTTTACATCCAGATCCTTTGGTGCATCAAACTCCCAGATCTCTCCCATACCTTCCATTGTCTGAGCTGAACCTGTGAGATGATTTTCACTCACTGACTGCCTGGACATTACCAGATTGTACGAATTATAATCCTTTACGATCATCTCATCGCTATTGTATATCTTAGTCCCTCTGTTCATAACACATCCCGGGATAAGTAAAACTGTGCAGCATATCACCGCCAAAAGCTGAATCTTCTTTTTCATTCCCCTCACGCCTCCTTAATAAATCAAAACTCCCTTACGCCCATACAGGTAATATAATTTTATCACATCCTTCCATAATTTTCACTGATATTGTTCTTTTTTCTGTTACCCGTGAATAAGTTAGATTGAATAAAAGACAAGACCAGAGGTGCATCATGAATCCCGGTATCTGTTACTTATATGAATACAAAAACGATCAAAAGCTTAGGAATGTAGGCTTCATGAAGGTCACACCGCACTATCATTCCTGCATTCTGCAGATCAATGCACGGGGAATTCCCGTAAAAAATGGAGAATCCGTTTCGCTGCTTGCTTTTTATGAAAATGGATCTGAAAGCATTGCGAAACCGATCCAGACAATTACCTGTGGAGAAAAGACGATCTATGCCAGACTTTCCCTGACTGACTCGGAATATCCGGGAGGGAAAATACTGGAAGATCTGAGCGGCTTTTTACTTCAGACAGAGGACGGACAATACTATGCAGCGTTTTCTGATAACCTTCCGTTTGATACCAGAAAGGTGAAGATATGGGAGGAGACGCCGAAAGACCCTGTACAGACCGAAACCTACGAGGCTGAACCTGGGATCGAGACTAAACCTAACGCTGAGGCTGAACCTGGTGCCAAGACTGAACCTAAGGCTGGGGCTGAAACCAGGCTCGAGGCCGAATCCAGTAAAGAAGTCCCACCTGTTATGAATGAACCCCCGCTTGTTATGAATGAGGAATCCATTCCTGAGACAGAATCTTCTTTAGACATATCTCCCGTTATGGAGGCGGAATCCGTGGAAGTGTTTCCCTGCATCTTGGAAGAACCAGATAAACTGGAAAAGACGCAGGATCTCGAAGAAATCACGGAGAATGTGGGGGAGCTTTCTATGGAGGAAACCGAAGCATTAGACAAAACCGGGGAGCCAGAAGCCCCCGCCCGGTCAGCTGTGCCCGAGCCTATGCTTACTGACTCTGTGCGTATGTCTAATGACTCCGTGCACATATCCACTGACTCCGAACCTCTGTCCGCCGAACCGGTGCGCATGTCTGCTGACTCCGAACCTCTGTCTGCTGAACCTGTACACATGTCTGCTGACTCCGGGGCCGGACAGGGTGAGCATGGTGAAACACAGCGGCCCAGTGAGACAGTCCGTAAGATCCAGCGCTCCGAGCTTTCCGTACTTCCGCGGAAATCCTGGAATCTGGCAAATAACAGCTTTCTCATGCATGGGTATCATAATTACAATCATCTGCTGCTTGTGGAGGAGGACGGACATTTCTGGCTGGGAGTGCCAGGAGTCTATGCACCGCGTGAGGCAAGGGCTGCAGAGCTTTTCGGCTTTCCTCAGTTCACACAATCCTACATAAGCCAGCTAAAGCTTGAAGAGGATGAGAGGGACGAGAACGAAAGATTTGGGTATTGGTGCCGGTATATACATTGATCCCCGCCAAAACTTCACAGCCAAAGTAAGACTTCACATCAATATGTGCAGTCTTACTTTTATTCTGCCTGTTTCATACATGAGAGTGATTTTCCAGATCTTGTTGAGTTTTTCTATCTCAGAGGTTATAATTACCCTATACCAAGATAATGGGCAGGAGGAAATACAATGAAGATTTATGATTCAGTAAAAAAGGAAGAGGTTGAGATCTCCGGTACGAAGGATCTGATCAAATTAATGGAAGACGGCGGCCGCCAGGTAGACCTGTATCTGAAAGAAAAGAAGACAGACGCAGACGGATACCTCACATGGGATGTCGAGCATTGGTCAAGTATCGATAAGAGACGTTTCATCCGCTGCTATTCCCTGGAAGGAAGAGTCTTAAGCGAATCAACCGGACATAATATCTATGACTTGGAGAATGATTTCAAACCGGAAGAGGCTGCAAAGATCGAACTCAGCTGATTAAAAAAAAGTGCTCTCAAGGCCAAAAAGCCTTTTGAGCACCTTTTTATTTTTACACTCTTATAAGCTAGCAGCCCTTTTCACCTGATCTACAGTATCCCGGCATCCAGGATCTTCAAGATCATATCAGCTGTTCCTACATTATAGCCACTGGCTGCATATACACAGTTTGCCTCCCTGTCTGTGACCAGGATCAGAGGGATACTCTCAGGATCTACATAAAACCTTCTCCCCAGGACAGATACCCTCTCTTCTACGCAGTCACGCAGTACCTTTACCCCATTCAGCATCTGAAGTGTCCGATGCAGTGTTGCCTGCTTCAAGGCCCCGGCATCGTTTACAAGGAAGAGGATATCCGCTTCCCCCAGGTTAAACTCCTCCGCTCTCTCGCAGAGTTCGTTCAAGATATGTTCTGTCGGCTCCTGCCCTTCTGACAGCCAGATGACCAGATTCGGCTTTCCTTTCAGGGCCTCTGTGATCTGGACTTTTTCACCCGCAAGCTCTTCTACCTCAAAAGGGGGCATCGGAACACACTCCAGCATCTGACTAAGCTCAGCCTCTTCTAATTTCAGTTCCACAGAAACCCGGCCGGCAAAAGTGACTTCTACTTCTGTGATACGTCCAAGGATATTCCCGTTGGGCAGCCTGTTTGCAGTCACGATCTCATAGACACCTGCCGGAATCAAAACCTTGATGCATTCCTTCGTCTTACACTCTGCTTCCGCATCACTTAAGTCTAAAAGCTTTCTCTCCCCAGGATATTTTCTGACCACAGACCAGTTCTGGAAATACACAAAGCCCTCAGATTTTTCAGGATAAACGATAAGCTCTCCTACTGCTTCCGGCTCCAGAACCTGGTGAAAGCTTCCTTCGGCATAATACTCCATGGCACCGTCCACCGTATTCAGCCGTGCAGGAATCCCCAATGTCCTGCATATGGCTACAAACAGCATTTCCCGGGACTGCCTGCTGCCCACTCTGTACTTAAGACACGCCTCGGGCAGGGTCAGAAGGGCTTCGTACTCCTCCTGTGCGCATTCCCGGATCTCCTGATTGATGAACTCCCAGATTTTCCCTGGGTCAGCACTGAAAGCTTCCTTCTGTTCCGGGGTAAGAAGCTCTTCGATCGCCCCTCTGAAATCCGTCAGCATCTCTAAATAAATCCTCGGAGACAGAAGATATTTGACAAAGATATCCTCCGGGAATCTCCCCTGATACTGCATGGCATGTTCCAAATGAGCCTCCAGCACCTCTGCTTTCAAGTCCAGCAGATCCTTTTTCGTCAGTGTATCAAGCAGCTGCTTTCTGTAAGCTGCATTTTTAGTGCCGTTTTGGAAAGCCTCCACTTCTGCCTCATTTCCGGTTCCGGTTTTCTTTAACCGGAGTGCGGTCCTTACTGCCAGCTTCTCCTTCTGTCTTATTTTCTGCTCCTCTGTCACATAACCGCTGTGGATGATGGCATCCTGCGGGGCAAAACACTCGAAGGAATCCCACTTTTCACGATTTCCACACTCCTTAGCATCCGAAAGAATGAGAGTTACTTCTCTGCTCTCTCTGACATCCAAAAGCTCCAGACAGGAGGTCTCCCCGTGCTCTGCACAGATCCTTACACTTCCCAGCCCCAGCTCTATCTCAGCCGTTCCATCCTCCTTCGTTTGCATCACTGCGATCGGGAAGAACTCTGAGTAATTCAAGACCTCGATCGTGACCTTTGCATCTTTTACAGGATTTCTGCCAGAATCCAATACACAGATCCTGACCCGTTTTGTGTTTGCATAAGTTCCGATCTCATTGATCTCCGTTGTCATACCCTGTGTGGAGACGACATTTTCTTCCTCCACTGCATTTCCTGCCAGCGTAAGGCTTCCATACCATCTGGAATGAATCAGCATAGCACGGGATGATGCGTGTAAAAACCAGCCCTTATCCAGAACCTCCTCCGGCTCGCATGCCCCCAGGAAATGCCATTCCCCGTCACACCATGCCTCCACCCAGGCATGATTGTCGTCACAGTGAGACCATCTCGGTGCATAGACCTGTCTCGCAGGGATCCCCATGCTGCGCAGCACGCTCACGGTAAACGTGGACTCCTCCCCGCATCTTCCATGGGCACTTCGGTACACGGTCATCGGAGACGCAGTCCTGTCATCAGAAGCTCGGTAAGATGCTTCCTGGGCACACCAGTAGTTCAATTTTAGAACCGCCTCGGCCATATTTTCTGCTTCCTCCGCTTCTGTTACCACCTTTTTATAGAAGAAACTCCGGCATACACTGATGTCCTCCGTGTTGATCCTGTGATACACCACATACTGACAGAAGATCTCCTCGCTCACCCTCCCCTTAAATGGTCCGTTCTTCCAAAGAAATGCACCATGGGAAGCGTAATCTAAAAATGTCTCAAAGGGATAGTTCACTGCATCGGAAAGCGGCATATTTCCGTAAAGGTAACGTAGTAATATCTGCTCATCCGGTAGGCAGGCATTGATCTTTTCTTCTATTTCATGAAAAAGGCCCGGGGCCGTACTGCTTCTTTTTCTATATATATCGTCTATTTTCGCTGTAAAATTCTCAGAAAACATATGGACTCCTCTCAAGCACTTCTGCTGCTTTTCGTATTTCATCTTCATCGGTGCGCCAGATACTGAATTCACTGATTCCCGGCAGTCCCATAGGAACGCCCTCACGCCGGAAATCCATTGCACTGTCCAGCACCTTCTTCCCGCTCATATGGAATTGATCCAGACCAGTCACGCGGCATAATTCCTCCAGATTCCCCGAATTCACGCCTGCACCTGCCAGAATGTGAAGCCGGCCCGCTGCTGCCTTTTTCAGTTCTTTCAGCAGATCTGCCCCTGCAAGGCAGCTGTCCTTCTGGCCGGACGTGAGGATCGTGTGTACCCCTAATGCCACACACTCCTCCAGCGCCCGCATTGGATCGCTGCACACATCAAATGCGCGGTGCAGCGTGATCTGCATCCCGCCGGCCTCCCGGATCAATTCTCCCATCTGTTCCATATTCAGGGAACCGTCCGGGCGGAGTATCCCGATCACAACGCCATCCGCGCCAAGCTCACGAAACTGCCTGACTTCCTCCCGAATGATCGCAAACTCTGCATCCGTATAACAGAAATCCCCAAATCTGGGGCGGATCAGCACATGGATCTTGATATCCACTGCCGCCTTAACCGCACGGAATAAAGCCGGAGTCGGCGTCGTTCCGCCTATGATGAGGTTCCCACACAATTCCAGCCGTTTCGCGCCGCCCCTCTGGGCCGCTATGGCTGATTCCACCGAATCCACACAAACTTCAAGCATATAATCCTTCATTTTCTCCTCCTCTGCACAGCTCGTACAACGTTGTCACACCTGCACCAGTCGCCCCCTTACTCTGAAACTTCCAGATAGGCTGGTCTACCCAGGCCGTTCCTGCAATATCCATGTGAAGCCACGGTTTTCCCTCCACAAAACGCCGGATGAACAGTCCCGCAGTGATGGTTCCGCAGTAGTCCGGTCCCAGATTCTTTAGGTCAGCCGCCTGGCTTTTCAGCATTTCCTCATGCTCCTCATAATATGGGATCCTGGCGTACTGTTCCTTCGAAATATCTGCTGCCGCTTCAAACCGGGCATATAATTCCTCATTGTCACTGAGCACCCCTCCAATGGAAAATCCAAACAGACTTACAACAGCCCCCGTCAGCGTGGCGATATCCACCACCTTGTCAACGCCCTCGCATTCCACTGCATAAGCGGCCGCATCTCCCAGGATCAGACGCCCTTCTGCATCCGTATTACAGATCTCCACACGTGTTTTATTATACATCGTAATGACATCTCCGGGAAGATAGCTGTCCGGCGAGATCCGGTTCTCACAGATAGGGATGACTCCTGTCACATTGACTTTTGCCTGATCTGCCGCCAGCGCGTAAATACATCCTGCCACTGCAGCACCGCCTGCCATATCTCCGCGTATCCCTGCCATAGAGCCGGATGATTTCAAACAGTAACCGCCCGTATCACAGGTAACGCCCTTTCCGATCAGACCGATCGTCTCCGGCTCTCCGGCTTCGTTTGAGCTGTCCTTTTTCCCCTGTGCGTCCCGGGCTTCTGCTTCTTCCTTAGCCGCTTTCGCTCCGCGGTATCTCAGCACCGCCATACACGGTGCAAATGCACTGCCGCCTCCCACTGTCAAAAGACCGCCCATCTCCAGCTCTTCAAGCTGCTTTCTGTCCAATATCCCGACCTCCACATTCAAGCCTTCCATCTGGCGGCGGATCGCCTCTGCAAAATCCGCCGGACGCAGAAGATTTCCGGGATAGTTTACCATATCCCTGGCAAACAGGATTCCCTGAGCCATATGCACTCCCCGGTCAAACACCGTCTTTAACTTTTCCTTCGTCATCCCTGTCAGCTGTTCGATCTCCCCGGTCAGGGTGATGTCTGCCTCATACCGTTCTTCCAAATTGGACGAAAGTCTGTCTGCTTTCCCTTTTTTCTCCCCTAAAAACCGCGGTGGTTCGTATCCCCCCAGGCAAAGCCCCTGGATAAAATAAGGAAAGTTCTCCTCTGTCAGAAATCCTCCCAGTCCGTTTACATCCACATAAAAGCGGGTGATCTTATGTTCCCGCATAAAGGCGGTACCGCATGCTGCGGCTTCCATTACTTCTCTTTTTGACAGGGGCTCTTCGCCAAGCCCCACACAGCATTCCTGTTTTCCCTCAGAAGACAGGCGGGGAAGGGTCTGCAGATATTCCCCCCGGAATACGCCCCCTTCCCCGTCATACAGCTTATCTGCTGCTGCCTTTGTGAAGAACAGGATGCCCGTTTTTAAGTCTGTCCCGGCTGCAATCCTGATCATACTGTTCCTCCTTGTATCTTCTTTATGTCCTTCCTGTCCGGACTCATATTTTAACTCATATCTAACCCCTTAAGCTTCTTGGGGCTTCTATTTTATCTCGATCATCTCATGTCCCTGGATCAATGGTATCTGGAACCTGATATAACTGCCATCCCTGGTAAATTCTATCTCTTCCCCGCGGATGACATTTTTAACACTTTTTACTTCCCTGTCTCCTGTGTAAATACAGAATTCCGTGTTGTAAAGCGGGATCACGTCCTCTAGCGTGTAGATATCTTCGGAACGCTTCTCTGTGATATAATGCAGGATATGCAGGATGTCACGGTCTTCCTTCTCCTGGTGGTTAAGTGCCGCCAGAATCGTGGATGGTCCATTATGTGAAACCAGTTTATCCTCCAATAGGATCTCCAGTGCATCCTTAACCATGGCCTTGCACCAGGCAGCTGCATTTTTGCGGTAGCAGTGGAAGACCGGATGTGAAAAATAAACCGCACCCTGATATATTGTCGCCTCTGGATATCCAATTTTACCTGAGGATGGAGCATGCTGGTGGGAACAGAATTTTTCACCGGCCCTGTCAAAATAAGGCTCGATCTTGTCCATGAGCACCTCTGCTCCATCTGTTTCTACATCCAGACCTCGCAGGTACATTACAAATTCTTCTTTTGGAAGGTTCTTTCCTATTTTTTCATTCGGCATGACAAACTCGCGGTAGTATGGAGATTCCTGTTTATATCTGACTCCATAGATGCTCTTGGAACCATCCTTTTTCAGACAGGATTCGTAGGATCCGATCACCTTTCCGCCCTGTGCCAGATAATCCTCCAGAAGCTTGTAAAGCTTATCGTTTCCATAGATGCAGTCCGGCAGGATCAGGACCTTATATGCTGAAAAATCCATATCTGTGTCAATAATATCGAACTGATAACACAGCTCCTGAAGCATACGGACGGTACCGATCAGAGACGGTGAAATACTCAGGTCATAGGAATCCTCCGGGTAAAACTCTTCTGGATTCAATACAGCGATCTCTGTCTTTGCTTTCGCATCATAGCAGTACGGCTCTTTTTCCTTTACGCTTGCATAGACACTTCCGATCAGGTCATATGCGCCCCTGGAGAGTTTTCCGGATGGATGGAGCTGGTCTCCGATGGAGCAGCCTGCCCCCATCGCCAGCATGCTGAAGCACTCCAGTTCCAGAGCTGCTTTATTTTTCAGGGAATGGAAATCTCCCCAGTATGTATGGAACTTTCCTGTCATTCCGATCATTTCTTTCCCCAGCATACGCGCATAACGGCTCGTTGCCGGAAAATGGTCGTATCCCCAGCCGCCGCTTGGGAGAGATTCTAACTCCAGATGGCTGTAATCTTTAAAGCTGTTCTTGTAAGCCGGTCCGATGTGGGAGCTGTTATAGAAAACAGTCGCATCCGGAGCCATTTCGTGAATGAATGCAGTGATCTCTTCTTTGAATTCATCCAGCATCCGGCTTGCATAGCGGAGTCTTTCCGCCTTATCTTCCACATCCATGCCCAGTTCTTTCATCTTTGCAACACAATTCGGACATTTGCAGTCCACATGGAACAGGATATCAATAAAGATACCGTCCACGTTTTCAGGACCCGTCACCTCGATCAAATCCTCCAGATGCTCTTTAAAAAACTGGCGGTAACCGCTGTTTAAGCAGATCGTGTTGTAAAAATGCGGTGCCGGGACATGCTGTGTATCAATATACTCTCCATTTTCATCCAGAGACAGCCATTCCGGGTGCTCTCTCATGATCCGTCCGTCCCACTGTGCCGTTGTATAGATCGGTACACGGATGCCTCTCTTATGGCACGCCTCGATCTGCTCCAGAAGAAGGTTTCTGTTTTTCAGATTCGGATGGATCAGTTCCGGGAACTTCCTGGATGGATAATAAAGCCAGCCATGGTGGCAGCGTCCAAAACAGGTGATGGAATTGACATTTGCTTTTTCCAGGGTATCCCCAAATTCTTCCATGGAGAAATCCTCCCCGACTGACGGGATGAACTCACTCGTATGGAAATCAAGGTGAACCTGGCGGTATGATATTGATGACATATAAATTCTCCTTTTTCTATTCTTTTACTGCGCCTGCTGCCAGACCGCCTTCTACCTTCTCCTGGAAGAGCAGGTAAATCACGAGCGGTACTGCAACTGTAATTACGATCGCAGCCATCAGCGGACCATAGTCACTTCCGCGCTCACCGTTGAAGTTCAGAAGTCCTAATGCGATCGGCTTTAAGTTCTTGTCGTTGATAAACAAAAGTGGGAACAGGATGTTGTTCCATGCACTTAAAAAGTTGAAGATCGAAATCGTTGAAATCGCCGGTACGCAGAGCGGCAGCATAACTTTTCTATAAATCTGGAAGTAAGTCGCACCGTCGATCAGTGCCGCTTCCTCCAGAGAATGATTCACTCCCCGCATAAAGTTGCTCATAACCATGATACTGAACGGGAGGCTGAATGCAACATAGATCAGCACCAGGGCCGGGATATTATTTTTCAGGTTCAGGGTACCGATGATATAGGAGACCGGAACCAGTACGGTATGCATAGGAACCATCATTCCCAGCATGAAGAATAACATCAGGAATTTGTTACCCTTGAACTGGAACCTGGACAGTACATACGCCGCCATGGACGAAACGATTGCAAGAACAATAACCGTTGCCCCTGCCTGGATAATACTGTTGATGAAGTATCTGCTCATATTGGCAGCCTGCCATGCCTCTGTATAGTTGCCCCACTGGAACACAGCCGGAAGGTCGAATGGCTTGGCAAAAATCTCTGTCTTTGTCTTTACGGATGAAAGAAGAGTAAATATCATCGGCATTGCAAACATAAATGCCATTACGAGCAAAAATGCATATTTTGCTATGATCCCTCCGGGATTCTGTTTTACTTTTGCTTTTTTATTCATAGTACTCACCTTTCCTCCTTACTGGTCATTCTTCTTGCTTGTCAGTTTATTGCTGAGCATGGTTCCTGCAAGACAGATTACCATGATGATGATACCGATCGCACTACCAAGTCCATAATGGCTGTATTTAAATGCCTCGTTGTACATCAACGTCGTCGGCAGGTTCGTCAGACCATTCGGCCCGCCGCCTGTCATCGCAAATACGAGGTCAAACACCTTCACAGATCCGATGATATCCATCAGGATACACATTGCGATCGTTGGCTTGAGCATCGGAACAGTGATCTGGAAAAAGCACTGCAGCTTATTGGCTCCGTCGATCGCAGCCGCCTCGTACACATCTTCGGAAATCGTTGTTAAGCCAGCCAGCAGGATGACCATATAGTATCCTACACCGGCCCAGATGTTAACAAATACGATCGTATTCATCGCCGTGCCCGGATTGACAAGCCAAGCCTGTGCAGCTCCGCCCAGTCCCAGCACCTTTAAGAAGGAATTGAACACTCCTGTCGGCATGAATACGAAATACCACATCAAACCTACAGCTGTCAGCGGGAATACAGTCGGCACGAAGAACAATGCCTTGAAGATACGGTATCCTCTGCACTTCGTATTGATCACCGCCGCCATAACCAGAGCGATCGGTGTATGGAACAGCACACTGAACACTACCATTTTGAACATATTCTTCAGCGAAAGAATAAAGTCCGGGTTTTGGAAAGCACTCACATAATTTTTAATTCCCACAAACTCAAGAGCTGAACCCCCGATTCCATTCCACTCCATAAAAGAAAAAAATACGGCGCCGATCAACGGCAGGATCTGGAACAGAATATAAATCAATAAAGCCGGGAGCACAAACAACGCGAGCGTAAGACGCATTTTACTATTTTTAATCTTAATCATATTTTCTTCTCTCCTGATTGCTTATGTAACTTAGACTCGGTCTTTTCGAGTCTTAGTTACAAAGTACATCCTGTCGACTTAGGCTCGGTCTTTTTCGAGCCTTAGTGACATGGATGTTTCCATCTGCTTATGTAACTTAGGCTCGGTCTTTTCGAGTCTT
The DNA here is from genome assembly GCF_058819085.1 of Faecalicatena sp. Lineage (NCBI taxonomy): Bacteria > Bacillati > Bacillota > Clostridia > Lachnospirales > Lachnospiraceae > Faecalicatena > Faecalicatena sp. The sequence continues at coordinate 145,302 of NZ_JBZUUL010000025.1, read as the reverse complement.
AGTTACAAAGTACATCCTGTCGACTTAGGCTCGGTCTTTTTCGAGCCTTAGTTACAAAGCTGCCGGAGACGCATCCCCGGCAGCTTGTTTTTTTATTTTGCGTTATCTATTTCTGCCTGAATCTCTTTTGCTGCATCTTCTGCGGATGTACCTGTGAACATGCTCACGATGGAGTTTCTTGTTCTGTCCTGCATAGATGTCAGTGGATCGAAGTCGAATACGTCAACACCGATACCTGTAGATGTTCCACCAAGCTCCATATTGTCAATGAACAATGGTTCACACTTACTCTCGTCAAGATCAATATCTGTTCTTGGGATCAGGAATGCGCATTCCTCTGCAAATCTCTTTGCTGCATCTTTATTTGTCAGCATTTTTACAAGCTCGATCGTCAGGTCTAACTCTTCCCCTTCCAGTTTTCCACTGATCATGTATGGGCTGAGTGTCTGCATGTCTTCATTCTTGAATTCCGGTTTCTCTTCGAAATATGGGAATTTTGCTACTTTAATGCTGTCTTTTACAGGTGTTTCTGCCGGATCTGTGAAGGTACTGATATTCCATGGTCCTGTGATGACCATAGCTGCCTCACCATTCTGGAACTGGCTCATTGCAATGTTATCCTGGATTCCTGCTGCGCTTTCATCAAATGCGCCTGCATCGATCAGGTCTTTTACATACTGCAGAGTCTCAACAACTTCCGGATCTGTCCACTTCATATCGCGGCTTCCTAATTTCTTAGCTGCCTCTGTTCCTGCCCATTTGTAGAAGATCTGGTCATGCAGATGTCCTGCCATGTATGTTGTCTGTGCTCCCATTGCGATCGGAGTAACACCAGAAGCTTTCAGTTTCTTCACTGCGTCTAACAGTTCTTTCCATGTCTCCGGGAATTTATCAACTCCTGCTTTCTTGAACAGATCTTCATTATAGTAAACACCGATCAGTCCTGATTCCATCGGAACTGCGTATGTTCCCTCATGTCCCGGAACCTGATAGTAGGAAAGTGCACCCTCTGTAAAGCCGCCGCCCCATTCAGGATCCTCATCCAGGTATGGCTGCACATTCAGAAGCAGTCCGTTGTCGATGTACTCACCTAAGTTAGCAACGCCCTGAATACGGAAAATATTTGCCATGTTTCCAGATGCGATATCTGTTGAAAGAATGTTGTTAAATGCGGACTCATCACTCTGGGAATCGTCGATAATCGTTACGTCGGGATGTTTCTCCTTGAATTCATCCAGAATATCATTGTAGATTCCTACCTGCGGAGATGTTCCTGCCATTCTTGTAAGAAGGCGGATCGTGATCTTCCCATCTTTTCCATCCTCTTTCCCACTCTTGTCTTTTGAGGAGCCGCATCCTGCGAGCAGCCCTGCACACATCAGTCCAGCAAGACCAAGCGCGATCAATCTTTTTGCTTTCATAATTTTTCCTCCTTTTTTTCTATCTGTTACATTTGCTAAACACAATATACCTTAAAATCTCCAGATACTAAATGGTCATTTTCTAGATTTTTTGGAGATTTCCTAAATAAGTTTCCATGTCCGGTTCCTCCTGCATGGACTTTTTATATAGATTCATATAGAATAAATATGACATTACAAAGGAGGCCTCTGACATGAAAAATTCAAATACAACCCCTTCCATCCGTTCCAAAATCTTCCGCAGTATGACCTTGGTCGCATCCTGTCTGATGTTACTGTTAACGGTTGCTACCTCTTTTATGTACTACAATCATTTTGTCAAGAGCACCTCTGATTCCTCACTGGCGCAGCTTGACTATATCGCCGGACAGCTGGATTACTATATGGACTCTGTTTCCAACTACTCTCTGGCACTTATGACTGACGATACCATTCAAAACGGACTAAAGAAATATAAAAATACACCGGAAACCTTTTCTGCCATGGATAAGATGCTCATGAAGGACAGTATCAATCATACCATACAGTCCACCCCGTTTATCCACTCCGTTGCTTTTTATTCGGGAGAGCGAAAGCTTGTTGCCACAACGGAATATTATCCTGTTTATGATATGGCAGATGTCCCCTCTTCCAAGGACGGAGTATGGTTTCTGCAGCTTAAGAACTCGAACCTGAAAAAAAGTACAACACTTTACACCCTGTCCATGATACAGCCGGTATACAGTATTGCAACAGGAGGTCTGCTGGGATATATCGAGATCTCGATCCCGGAAAGTACGATCTCTGATATTTATGTGGATAATACAGACGAAAACCGCCATATCTATATTACAGATCAGGACGGAGTCGTAAAGAGCACAGATGGCAGCCTGATGTTAGAATCTAAATACGCAGGATTTACCACGAGTACACGGAAGTTTTCGGCAAGGGATATCACCTTTACCAGATGCCTGCCCAGGCTTGACTGGTATATTATCAACAGCATTTCCTTTGCCACCTTTTTCCGGCCGCTGATGCACGTGCTGCTGTTAAGTGTCCTTGCTGTTATTTTCTGTGTGGGCATCTGCTTCCTCATATCCAGAAAACTGTCCGGGACGATCACCTCCCCGCTTTACAGGCTGATCGACCACACACAGAAGATCAAGCAGGGAGACTGGACCACCATCGACGACATTCCCTGTGATGACCGGGATATCGCGCTGCTCTTCTCAGAGTTTAATGCCATGATCCAGGCTCAGGAGCAGCTAAAGGATAATCTCATTGAGACGACAAAGCTTAAGAACAAGATTTCCCTGGACCTGATCCAGCAGCAGGTAAATCCTCACTTCCTATATAATACGCTGGACAATATCTGCTCCCTGGCTGAACTGGATGAAAAACAGACACTCATCGATATTGTCATGAGTCTTTCTACCTTTTACAGAGTGGGCTTAAGCAGCGGAAAATTTCATGTCACGGTAAGAGACGAACTGGAGATCACTACCGCATATCTGCATATCATGCAGATCCGGTATTTCCATAAATTTGATTATACGATCGAGTGCCCGGAGGAATTAAAGAAATATTCCTGTATTAAGCTTCTCTTACAGCCCATCGTGGAAAATAGTATTTACCACGGGATCAAGGAGATGGAGTCCAAAGGGCTTTTGGAGATCAAGATCAGCGAAGAGAATGATAATATCCTGATCGTTGTGCAGGATAACGGAGTCGGCTTTACGCAGGAGGCATATCAAAAAATCTGGGAATGCAGTGACCATTTCGGTGTCAAAAATATCCACCAGAGGATACAGCTTTACTACGGCGAGGACTATGGGCTTGCCATGGTGAACCGGCCTGACGGTGGATGCAGGACCACTATTACCATACCAAAAAAGGAGGCTATCAGCCATGCAGACAACACTATTGATCGCAGATGATGAATATTTTATAAGGCAGCGTCTGAAAAGGATCATCCCCTGGAAGGAGCTGAATCTAAAACTGGCCGGGGAGGCAGAAAACGGAGTAGAGGTATTGAACCACTTAAACGAACAGCATATTGATATCGTACTGTTGGATATCCGTATGCCCAAAATGCTGGGGACGGAGACAGCCCAGCATATCCGGCAGAATTTTCCCGAGACTCAGGTCATCATCCTGTCCGGCTACAATGAATTCGAGTATGCGCGGGCTGCCCTGCAGACCGGTGTCAGCGACTACCTGCTCAAGCCTGTGGATGCATCTTCCCTGCACGCCTCTCTGGAGAAATGTATCGAAAAGATCACGCAGCGCCAAAAGACAACGGCCAAGCTTCTCTCCTTTGACCGCCATATGCGCAGCAACGCACTGGTGGATGTACGGGAGGGGAAGCTAAGCCCGGCAGAATTATGTATGCAGTACCCCGATTTTGAGCAGTATAAATACTCCGCCTACATAGGCATCTATACCATGGAGGATACCCCTTCGGGTGCACTCGGTCTGGCCGAGCAGATCCGCAGCAGACTGAACCTGTTCTGTGAACATTTTCAGGAGTCCGGGCACATTTATGTGATACAGCTTTTCTTCTGCACAGGTTCGGATATCAGCCATCTGGGAAGTCTTTTGACCGAGTTCGTGGGGGCTTATGACTCTTATATCTTCCTCACAGCCAACCATGTATTTTCGCTTGATGAGGACTGGGGCATTTATTACCGCCGGATCATCTCCAGCCTGAACCAGCGGTATTTTCACCCGCACTCTGAGCTGTTTATGGAATTCAAGCATAAAGAGCAGGGAAACGAAAAGCTTGACCTTTTGAAGCTCCGCCAGACCGTTATGGAGTATCTGAATCTGGGAGATACTAAAAACTTTGAAAGCTTCATTGAAAAATCCTTTGATACCATCGTTCAGAAGAAAAATATTGATCTCCTGTTTTCGTTTCTCAATGAACTGTTCATCACCTTTCAGATCCATTATAAGATTCCTGCCAGCCTGGACTTAAGTATCTCTGATTTTATCTCCGTGATGATCGAGGAAGAATATTCCTGCGAGAAGCTTAAGGATACTGTGCTGCATTATGGAAATCAGTGCATGCAGTTCAAGAAGACACCGCCCTCCGATGTCAGCTACTGCAAAAAGATCACGGCCTATATCGATGAAAATTATATGAATCCCGAGTTGACGGTCTCTGCTATTGCGGAGCATTTTCAATTAAATGCTTCTTATCTGGGCACTATTTTTAAGAATGTGAGGGACCAGTCCATCCTTCAATATATCACAAAGGTAAGGATGGAAGCGGCAAAAAAGCTGCTTGCAGCCGGGGATCATCTCGTATCCGAGGTTGCAGCAGCTATTGGTTATTCAGATGTCTTCTATTTTAGTAAATGCTTTAAGAAAAACTTCGGATGCTCCCCAAAAGAATTCATCCGCATCTGTGAATCTGAAAAGGAATAATATGAATTTGGGATCAGATTATAGCCCTGCTCTATACCAGGCCGTTCATCTCCTGGTACAGTCGCTTGGCAAAGCTGTCTGTCATGCCGCATACATAGTCCGTTACCAGAAGCAGGCGGAGATATAACTTCTCCGCTTCGCTCTTTCCTTCTGCCTGAAGCTTATAGGCATTTTTATAATTCTCGGAAATGAAGGAAACTACCCTGCTGTCGATGGAGTTCATTCTCGCTTCCGTATCATAATATAATACGGCATGGACAAGCTTATCCATCAGAAAATCCAGGATTACAGCCTCTGTCACCTCCATCTTATAAATAGCCGTTGAAGAAAAAACATATCGGTACGCCATATCCCCCAGTAAATCCATGAGTTTCTCACCAAAAGTCCCATAAAAAATATCCTGCTTAAACGTTCCGTCCATGATACTTTCATAATTCGATGTAAACCCAAAAGTTGCACAGTCGATCAGATATCCCTGCACACGCACGATCCAATTCTTTACCGCATAGGATTCTGGATTCCCAGCCTGTTTGGCTTTTCCTCTCTCATATAAAGCCTGCAGCTTTTCGAGAGCATTAAAATTGGAATCCGGGCACTTATCCTGCAGGGATTCTAATTCTTTTTCCAGATCATGATAGGAGAGGAAGCCTTTTACGAATGCATCCTCGATATCGGCTGTCTTATAAGCCAGATCATCCGCGGCTTCCAGGATATAGGTCAGCGGATGCCTGTTTGGGCCGGCCCCTGTATAAGCAGTGATCTCTTCAAATATACTTTGGTCTGCATAATAGTATCCCATCTTTTTATCCTTGATATTTCCTGTGCTTTTGTCGATCCCTGTGGATGCCACAGGGTACTTCACAATCGTATTGAGCAGAGCATAGGTCAGATTCATTCCGTTCTCATCTACCAGGTAATGCAGCTTAGTCACAAGACGCAGTGCCTGCGCATTTCCCTCAAAATTATAAAAATCCTCCCTCATCTGTGCATTGAGCATCTCTTCAACAGGTCTGCCGAAAAATTGAAGCCCCGGCAGATGTCTTGTAAACCATTCCCGGATCGCGTCCTCACCAAAATGACCGAATGGAGGATTCCCGATATCGTGGATCAACCCTGCACATTGAAGGATATGGCAGATATCCTCCTTCATCTGCAGGGTGAACCCGGAGTCCTTTTTATAGGTCAATATATTCTTGCCGATGTTCTGTCCCAGAGATTTCCCAAACGAAGATACCTCCAGGGAATGGGTCAGCCGGGTGCGGATAAAATCACTTTTATCCAGGGGGAAGACCTGCGTTTTATCCTGAAGACGCCTGAAAGAAGCACTCCCTATGATCCTATGGTAATCTTTTTCAAATTCACTTCTTAGATCCGATGATCTTCCTTTTTTAACTGCCCCTGCACGCATCCTCTGTGTGGAGAGCAATGTATTCCATTCCATAACTATTTTCACCTCCTGGTATAAAGCTCCTATATTCAAATACGCTCCGGCGTATTTTTACCACCTATGGGGTTTAAGTTTTATCTCTGTTAAGAGAAATATCGGCCAGATGATGATGGTGTATCTCCGTCTGACCGATATCTTATCCGTTTATTTATTCTTCTAAACTGTACTTTTGATACATTCAAAAATTATGAGTCTGCGATCAATCCAGATAGATCGGGGGCTCGTAGTCCTTACCCAGAAGAGCCTTTTTTCTCTCCTGATATCCGAGAAACGCCCATTCCGTCATATCTGTCCACTTGTGTAATTTACGGTCGTACACCTGTACATAACCGATCCTGTTTGGATGCATACGCACACTGTTGGACTGGAACTCACGTCCTGTGTATGGATTGATCTCACCCTGTTCTCTGTCTTCTTCCACATCATCGTACTTGATGACCGGTTCAAAATCATCCGGATCCGGTAACGGCTCTGTTCTGCGGGGCTCTTCTCTGACCGGAACTGTCTCGGTAAATGAGGTCCTGACCATTGCCTCCCCGATCGGCTCTTCACTAACCGATTCCTCTCTGACTGGTTCCTCCCTCACGGGTTCTGTCTTCACAGCCGTCTCCCTGGCTGATTTTGTATTGAGTCCTATCTTGCGCAGGAACATGCCTCCTGTGCGGAAGCGCTCCTTCTTAGGCTTGATCTGTTCAACCGGTTTTTCCAGCTCTTCCTTGATCGATTCCACCGACTCCCCGGCTTCTACGCTCTTTTCCAGCTCCGTCAGTCCCTCGTGGATATCATAGAGCTCTCCGATCGTCATATCCACTTCCTCGGCATCCTCCGGGATCAATTCAAGCTCTTCTTCGTCTGCATCCGGATAGGAGGCTTCGCTGCCGTATTCCTCTGTAAGATCTTCTTCATATTCTTCCGTATAAGGCTGTTCGTCTTCATAGGATGTCACTGTCTTATATGTGTCCGCAGTCTGGGCTGCCTCCTGTGGCTGTTCGGCTGTCTCTACTTCCTGTACAGCATCCGGCTGCACTGGAACTGTCCCGACTGGCGCTGACTCGTTTACATCCTCCAGCTGAGACTCTATCTGATCAGCATCGTCCTTTCTTCCCCCTGTTATGGCCTGGATCGCCGCATCTTCAAACAGGCTCATCTGATAAGGCTCTGCCTCTTTCGTCTTTTCCGATTCCTTCACTCTGGGCTGCTCTTTAACTGTATGGGCTTTGCGGACTGTCTGCTCCCTGCGCTGGCGCTTTTCTGACTTCTGTGCACGATCTGCCAGGATGGCCTGCACGGCTCCCGCAGAATCTGCCTGAACCTCGTTTGTCAAAATACTCAGATGAAACGGACATCCGAGAATATCCGCGATCATGCGCATATCCTGTTCCTGAAAATTGTCTCTGCCCAGACGCTGTGTCAGATTCTGCCTGGACATCTTCTTACCTGTACGCTGCTCTATGATCTCTGCCAGTTCCTTAATAGTCATGCCTTTGCGGCCCAAAATGATTTTGACTTGTTCTCCAAATGTAAGATCTTCCATGGTTCTTTGTGCTCCTCCTTATCTTAATCCACCTTATACTCCTGTCAATAGAAACAATATAATTGCTTCATAAACCTATTTTTTTCCCTTCCTCCATTTTAACAAATCCCCTGAAACACGTCAACGACAATTAAAAAAGAATACCCGGGATAAAACCTGGGTATTCCTGGATTCATCAATATTCTCATTCTCACAAAGATAAAATTAACAGACATTTTCATTCAGCATATTCATAAGCTCCACCGGATCATAAAAACCGTCTTTTTCTTGTTATGCCGCTCCAAGATATTCCTCAAGAGTCACACCTTTATCCATAATCTTTTTAGCCGCATCTTTCCCCACATAGCGGTAATGCCAAGGTTCAAAAACAACACCGGTGATATCTGATTTATCCAGCGGATAGCGCAGGATAAATCCATATTTATAACAATTTTCTGCAAGCCACTTTGCCTCTTTTGTATCTGCCTGAGACTCATCCAGCTCCTGATTCTCCTCAGATACAATATCTAAGGCAAGCCCCGTTGCATGCTCGCTTTGTCCGGGCAGGGCAACAGACTTCCTGGTCTCATTATAGGCATCCAGATAGGTGTCTCCCTGATTGATCCAGTCCTGCATCGTATTGTTAAAGACCGTCTTCTGATCATCCGGAGAGCGGTATGCGGAAACGATATGCATCTTAAGTCCTGCCTCCGCCGCATCAGAAAGCATCTTCTTGGTATCCTCCAAGATCCGGCCGTCTACAGAATAGCCTTCCGCGATCTCTTTTAACTCCGGCTTATACTTTGTATCCAGAGGGTACTGTCTGTTCACAAGGATCAGCTCCCAGTTATCGGCACTTTCTTTCGATAAATTGGCTGCTGCCTCTAACGACTTCTGCTGCTTGATCTTCTCCTCAAGTGCTTTATTCTCTTTTTTCAGCTTACTCTCTGTCTTCGCCATGGCGGCGGCTTTCTGGTCTACCGCCTTGTTCGCTGCCGCAAATGTAATCAGTATCCCCATTGCGGCGCCCGCTGCAGCCCCAAATAACAGGGCCTTTTTTATCTTTCGGTTCATCTTCATACTCATAATCTGCCTCCTGATGGGCTGCATATTTTAATTACTGAAAACGCAGCTCTGTATGTATCTTTGGATTTATCTCTTTCTCTGTAGAACAAACTGCTATTTTATATGGTATCCCGGATAGTTTGTACTCCTGGTAAAAATAGCTTCTCGGAAACTCCTCCGGCTTCTTCATAAGCACAGGAGGATTCCCCAGCTGTATTTCGAAGCTTTTCATATCAAGTGCCATCCCCTGGCGCGTTGCCTTCATAAAACTCTCTTTGAGCACCCAGAAACGGTAAAACATCTCTTGCTGCTCCCCTCTCGATTTCTGTGCCAGTATCAGTTCATACTCCGATGGACTAAAAAAACGCTTTGCGATCTTTAAATTCGGCTCATCTACGGACTCTATATCACATCCTACCTGGGTATCCTCCCCGCAATCCATATCAACAGAACACAGCACATAATCTCCCGAATGCGAGAGGTTAAATGCTGCTCTTTCTGTAATTCCATATTTCTTTCGTATCTGTTCCAGCAAAGACCAGGCCCCGATACTCTGGGCCTTTCCATTTTGGAAACGCATCCTGTCCGCCTTCTCCTTACGGAAATCAGGCACCTGCATATAGTATTTCCGATAACATTCTTCCTTATACAATGGCACAATATCGGCGATCCAAGTCTCTATCATGATTGCTCCTGCTTTTCGGACACTTTCCCACTATAAGAGCATCCTGCAGCCTGATCCAGTATCAGCCTTTCATATAGCGGACTTCAAAAGTATCAATGGTAATTGGTTTATTAAACAGAGTTCCCTGGGCATAATCGCAGCCCAGCTCCTTGAGTACATTCAACTGGTCCTGGGTCTCAACGCCCGCTGCGGCCACATGCACGCCAAGCTGGCGGCATACATCGATCACTGCCTTTGCTACGATCTGGCTGCGGCTGTTGCCCACGATGTTGGTCACCAGACTCCTGTCTAATTTCAGACCATCAAACTCCATAATGGAGAGGATGGAAAAACTGGAATCCTTTGCCCCAAAATGGTCTAAGACCACGCGGACATTTTCCTTTCTGATCCTATTGCTTGTCTCTGCCAGCATCTCCTGGTTCATATCCGTATAGGATTCAGAAACTTCAACCTCCAGATACTCACAGGATACTCGGTATTTCTCCACCAGGGCAAGCATTTTCTGTGCAATACTCTCTTCGCGGAGGGTCGCACCTGCAAAATTCACGGAAATCGGAAGCATCGGCATGTCATCCAGCTCCCACTTCCTCAATGTCTTACATACTTGTTCAAACACATACAGATCCAGGAAATGAGACAGCTTTGTCTCCTCTAGAAGAGTGATATATTTCCCCGGATCCACGATTCCCAGATCCTTGTGATGGTAGCGGACAACTGCTTCCGCACCCACAACCTCCTCTGTCATGACATCCATCTTAGGTACAAAGCATACGATAAAATTGCCCTGCCTGATGTCCTCTAAAAGGTCCTGTTTGATGATCGGTTCATGATGTCCCTTTTTCAGATGCTTATAATACTTCTGCTTTTCTTCCCGCATCATATTCTCTGCATCAGATACAAGGCTGTCCACATCAATATCGATCTTCTCCCATGCATATCCCATGGTCACCAGCCCAAGACTGATATTATCAAGCTTATTATGCGCACCATGAACATTCTTCATGAAATCTTCATAAGAAACGTTCTCCATGATCGCCAGATATTCGTCTCCTGTCAGCCTGAATACCATTGCCCCGCGGAAATACTCCTCCAGGACTTCACCGACGCGGATCACGACCTCATCACCATATTCTCTGCCGAATTCCTTATTAAAATTCTTAAGGCCGTTGATATCCACGGATAAAGCACCAAGAGACTTTAGCTCCTCCTGCTTTACTTCGCTTAAATATCCCACAAAACTGTTCCTGTTCAGCAGCCCGGTCAGATCATCATGATAACTTAAATACTCCTGCTGCTTCTGCATCTTCTGCAGTACGATCGCCTGGGATATATACGGAAGTACTGCCCTCAAAAGGGACAGGTCACATCCCCCTCTGTGAACCCCGACCGCTGCCAGGACTGCAGTTACATTCTCATCCAGAGGTCGGAATATACTGTAGTCTGCCTCTGTTGTATCGGTAATCTCCTGCTTCATCCATCTCGGCATCTGATCAGCATCCATCATCTTGATACGGTCTCTCTGCCACGGAACATTCTCTGCACACCATTCATAGATTGTAAGGATATCATCCTCTTCTTTTTCTATATAATAAACATATTCCGAATCATAGTAGTCCCGTATCGTACTTAATACGTCGTTCATGATTTCAATAATAGAACGTTGTTTATACTTCTCACTCATGGATTCCTCTCCCCTGTTTTCATTAGATAACAGCTTTACTATTGTCAAGTTCCAGACATAAACATTGTAGTATAATCTTATTTAAAATGCAAGACGCAAAAACGGGGAGCAAAGGGGTCAGGCCCCTTTGCTCTCCGTTTTCTGAATATTCTAAAATGTATTAATTCTCTACAAATTCCACCTTTTCCCCTGTGACACCTTCAACCGGTTCATGGCTCTTGCCAGTGATGCCTGGGTCCGGTAGTATTCCTGGATGCTCTGCTTCTGTCTGAGCTGCTCTTCTGCGCGCTCTTTCGCTTCTTCTGCTCTGCGCACATCGATTTCCTCCGGGCGTTCTGCGGTATCGACAAGTACAGTGACACGGTTATTCACAACCTCCGCGAAGCCTCTGCCGACTGCAACGTCCACCCAGCTTCCCTCCTCGATCTCCATCCGGGCATCTCCTACGTTCACCGCAATGACCATATTCTCGTGATTCGCAAGGATTCCCATCTCTCCGTCAGGAGCGGGAAGAATGAGTTTTCTGCATCGGCCTTCGTAGAATACTCTGTCACTTGCTATAATTTTCAGACCAAATGTATCCATATGTATACACCTCTATTCTGCGGCGCTTTCAGCCTTTGCTTTTTCAATGACATCTTCGATGGTTCCTACATTGAAAAATGCGGATTCCGGGTATTGGTCCATCTCTCCATTGATAATCATCTTGAAGCCGCGGATCGTCTCTTTCAGCGGCACATATTTTCCCGGAATCCCGGTAAATGTCTCGGCAACATAGAAAGGCTGTGACAAAAATCTCTGGATCTTTCTTGCCCGCATAACCGTTGCTTTATCTTCATCTGACAGCTCTTCCATACCAAGGATCGCAATGATATCCTGCAGCTCCTTGTATTTCTGCAGGATCGCCGTCACCTGGTTTGCTACCTCGTAGTGCTCCTCACCGACAATGTCCGCCTCCAGAATACGGGAGTTAGACTCCAGTGGATCAACCGCCGGATAGATTCCCTGCTCAACGATCTTTCTGGACAATACCGTTGTTGCATCCAAATGTGCAAATGTGGTCGCCGGAGCCGGGTCTGTCAAGTCATCGGCCGGCACATAGACTGCCTGAACGGACGTAACCGAACCGTTCTTTGTCGAAGCGATACGTTCCTGCAGCTCACCCATTTCTGTAGCAAGGGTCGGCTGATAGCCTACAGCAGAAGGCATACGGCCAAGAAGCGCGGACACCTCGGAACCTGCCTGTGTAAAACGGAAAATATTATCGATGAATAGAAGCACGTTCTGGTGCTCCTCATCCCTGAAATACTCCGCCATCGTAAGCCCTGTCTCTGCAACACGCATACGCGCTCCGGGCGGCTCGTTCATCTGCCCGAACACCAGGGCCGTTTTTTCCAGAACTCCGGATGCCTTCATCTCTGTCCACAGATCATTTCCCTCACGGGAACGCTCCCCGACACCTGTAAAAATAGAATATCCGCCATGTTCTGTGGCAATATTACGGATCAGCTCCTGGATCAATACGGTCTTACCAACTCCGGCACCGCCAAACAGACCGATCTTACCGCCTTTCGCATAAGGAGCCAGAAGGTCAATGACCTTGATTCCCGTTTCCAGGATCTCGATAACCGGGCTCTGATCCTCAAAACTCGGCGGATCCCTGTGAATGACCCATTTCTGGTCACTTTCAAGCGGCGCTCCGTCATCGATGGTCTCTCCCAAAACATTAAACAATCTTCCCAAAGTCTGCTCTCCGACCGGAACCTTGATTCCCTCTCCGGTAGCAGTCACTTCCATATCTTTATGCAGCCCTTCGCTGGCAGCAAGCATCAGGCAGCGCACCTCATTATTTCCAAGGTGCTGCGCAACCTCCATGATGCAGGTCTTTCCATTGTTCTCAACTTCCAGTGCATCCTTGATAAAAGGAAGATTGCCGTCTTCAAATACTACGTCAACGACAGGTCCCATAACCTGCACAATTCGTCCTTTATTCATAATCGTTCTCACTTCCTTATTTATGTTGGGGCAGTTTTCAAAGGGGTCTGACCCCTTTGCACGCCATTGTCAGAATATTCTTACTTCTTCCGTCTCTGCGCATTTGCCCCGCTGCACACCTCGGTGATCTCCTGGGTGATGGCAGCCTGCCTTGCCCTATTATATAAGGTAGACAATTCTTTAATAATGCTCTCTGCACTGTCCGTGGCGGACTTCATCGCCATCATGCGGGCATTGTGCTCGCTGGCGTAAGCCTCGACCAGGCAGCCGTAGATCATACCTGTTACATAGCTCGGAACAATGCTGTCCATCACGTCTTTTGCGGACGGATAGAGTTCGATCTCCTCCCGGTACATGTTCAGCGGCATGATCATCCGATTGAAGGATGCCCGCTCCAGCGGCAGGAGCCTTACCCTTTCCGCATCCGACTGCACGGAATTCTCCATTCGGGTATAGATCATATATACCTCATCCAGCTCACCCTGGCTAAAAAGATCCAGAATCCTGTTTGAGATATTTCTTGCGCGGTGCATCGTCGGTTTCTGAACTGTGTACTGGAAATTAGTGTCAATCTCCACTTTATGCTTAGCAAAATAATGTCTTCCCAGCTCTCCGACAACAAATAGTTTATGTTCGCCAGGCCCTGCAAGCAGTTCTTCCTCAAGTTTGATGATATTATGGTTATATGCCCCCGCGAGTCCTTTATCCGCCGTGATGACGATAGAGCCGATCTTCCTTTTCTCTGCTGGAATCTTCTCTCTTAAATCAAAATACGGATGCTCAATATCAGGGACATGCCGCAGGATCCTGGATATCTCCCCCTGCAGACCATAGAAATACGGCTCTGTATCGACAAGCTTCTTCTTCGCCTGCTTCATTTTGGAAGAAGAGATCATATACATCGCATTCGTAATCTTCATCGTATCCTTTACGCTGTTTATACGGGTCTGTATTTCTCTGATATTTGCCATATTAACACCTGCTCTTCTTGAATTCCTTCGCTGTTTCCACGATCTTCTCGATCATCTCATCGGTGAGGGCCTGTTTCTCTTCGATCTCCTGACCGATTTCCGGATATTGTGTATCAAAATAACTCAGCATATCAGCCTGGAATTTCTTGATCTGCTTCTTCTGTACTCCAAGCAGCACCTTGTGGGTCGCCACCAGAAGAGTGATGACCTTCTCATGCAGGCTCAACGGCTGGCACAATGGCTGTTTCAAAAGCTCCATCAGGCCGCCGCCGTACTCCAACTGCTCCTTTGTAGCTGCATCCAGATCAGAGCTGAACTGTGTAAACACTTCCATTTCCCTGTACTGAGCCAGGTCGATACGGATACTTCCTGATGCTTTCTTCATCGCTTTCGTCTGCGCCGCACCACCAACACGGGATACAGAAAGACCTACGTTTACCGCCGGTCTCATGCCGGAGAAGAACAAGTCACTTTCCAGGAAAATCTGACCGTCCGTGATAGAAATTACGTTGGTCGGTATGTACGCTGAAACATCCCCTGCCTGGGTCTCAATGATCGGCAGTGCCGTGATAGAGCCTCCGCCCAGTGCATCGCTCAGACGGCTGGAACGCTCCAGAAGTCTGGAATGCAGGTAGAACACATCTCCCGGATATGCCTCACGTCCCGGAGAACGTCCAAGCAGCAGGGACAACGCACGGTATGCTACTGCATGTTTGGAAAGATCATCGTAAACGATCAGAACATCCTTTCCCTGATACATAAAATGCTCCGCCATTGCCGTTCCCGCATAAGGTGCGATATACTGCAGCGGTGCGCAGTCACTTGCAGTTGAGGAAACAACGATGGTGTAATCCATCGCGCCGTTGGTCGTCAGTGTATTCACAACCTTTGCAACCGTAGATGCTTTCTGTCCCACTGCAACATAGATGCAGACCACATCTTTTCCCTTCTGATTGATAATCGTGTCCAAAGCAATGGAAGTCTTTCCTGTCTGCCTGTCTCCGATGATCAACTCTCTCTGTCCGCGTCCGATGGGGAACATGGCATCGATTGACAGGATACCGGTCTCCATGGGGACACTGACTGACTTTCTATCTATGATTCCCGGCGCCTCCTGCTCGATCGGCCTGTAATCATCGGCTTCGATCTCGCCCTTGCCGTCGATAGGGGCTCCCAATGAGTTAACAACTCTTCCTATATATTTATCACCAACCGGAACTCCGGCTTTCTTCCCTGTGCGGGTCACTTTTGTGCCTTCCTTGATCTCGGTGTCGTGCCCAAAAAGGATACATCCGATGGAATCCTTCTGGATATCCTGGACCATCGCCTTCAACCCGTTCTCAAAAGTCACAATTTCCCCGTACATGGCGTGATCAATTCCGTAAACAGTCGCGATACCGTCACCTACCGCGATGACTGTACCAACTTCACTGTCCTTGCTGATCGTATCAAAATTTTCTATTTCATTCTTCAGAATGGAAATAATTTCATCTGAATTGATTGAACTCACCTTGTTCACCTCCAGGTCAATTTTTGTTCTAATCTATTCAGGCGTCCCCTCAGGCTCCAGTCATACTCATCACTGCCGGCATGTAACACAAAGCCTCCCAGCAGAGTCTGATCCGTCCTGATCTCAATATCCGCCCTGACGGCATCATATTTTTTACAAAGAAACGCCTTCATTTCTTTTAGCTGTACCTCGCTTGGAGGTTCTACACAAGTCAATACTGCCTTCAGGATGTGCTCCTGTTCATCGCAGTATCTGTCGTAGGCTGCAAAAATATCCTCGATCAGATCCATCCGCTGATATCTGCATGCCACCTTTAGGAAGTTCCGAATCTCCTCCGGAAAAACCTGATCTATCACTTTCTGTTTCTGTTCCATACGGATGGTTGGATTCACAAACACATCATGTAACTGAGGGACCTCTGTGAATATGTCCTTTGTTTTCTGTATGGCTTCTTTGGGAATATTCAGCTCATACAACACTTTTGCATACCTTGTACTTACGCTTATGCTGCCAGCCTGCCCAAACGGGCATACTCGCTGGTCTGACTCCTTCGTATAGCTCACTGCCCCCTGAGGGCAGCTCTGGCCGTTAGTGTCTGTCTGTGTCGTCATGAGCATCACCTACTTCTTCCAGAAACTGATTATATATGTCCTGATTTCCTTGATTCTCTGTCTTTTCGCTTACAATCTTTGCAGCCGCCGTCATCGCAAGTCCTGCAATCTCTGACTGCAGTGCTTTCATCGTCTGCTCCCGTTCTAACTGAATATTCGCCTTAGCCGAATCCAGCATACTCCCTGCCTTAACGCCCGCCTCTTTTACAATACGTTCATATTCAGCCTTTGCCTGTACCTGCGCCTTTTCCACGATCCTCACAGACTCTTCCCTGGCGCCTGTAAGCGCTGCCTCATACTCACTTTTCAGCTTAGCAGCCTCTTGTTTTGCGCTGCTCGCCTCGTTTAAGCCGTCCGCGATCAGTTTTTCACGCTTTTCCATCACATCGGTTACCGGTTTGATTAAAAACTTTTTCAACAAAAGATAAAGAACAACAAGGTTTATGATGGTAAAGAGAAGGTTCACATTTAATTGCAGCACCTGTCCCACCTGCCTTTCCTGTTATATGTCCTATTATTTTAAAAGTAAGATAATCAACAAACCGATAATAAAACCGTAAATAGCTGTTGCCTCTGCAAGTGCACATCCAAGGATCAAAGTCTTGCTGATCTTGCTCTCAGCCTCAGGCTGTCTTGCGATCGCATCCGCTGCTTTTCCTGTTGCAATACCAATACCGATACCTGCTCCCACACCTGTTAAAACTGCGATTCCTGCTCCGATTGCTATAATTGTTCCCATAATACAAATCTCCTTTTCCTTCTAAAAATTAAGAATTTTTTCTGATACATCCTATAAAAAGACTTCTTATCAACTTCTTTTTACCTGCTGTCAAAACGGATATTGAGTATCCGCTTTACAGCCTCCTTGATGAGGTTCAATATCGAATGCTCCATCAAGCATTACTCCTGTTCCTCGTTCATAAACAGTGCCGTCAAAAATACAAACACATATGCCTGCAAGAGCCCGTCAAAAATATCAAAATAAAAACTGAACGGTATCGGTACCAGGACCGGAATAATGGCTTTCAAAAGCTCCATGATGACAAATGCTCCCAGTACGTTACCAAATAACCGCATACAAAGGGACAACGGGCGGATGATGATCTCCAGAACCATGATCGGTGCAACCACCGGAACCGGTTCGGCAAAATGCTTGATCCAATGCCTGACTCCATTTTTATGTATGCCTGAATATTCAATCAGGAACATGCTCATAATAGCGAGCGCTGCTGTCACGTTCAAATCCTTAGTAGGCGGCTTGAATCCGAACAGACTGATAATGTTGGAAACACCCAGATAGAGAATGACTGTTATAAGATAAGGTATATATCTCTTATTCTCTTTTCCTATGATGCCCTCGAAGAAGTTAGAAGCCCATCCGATAGCTGATTCGAGCACAAGCTGTTTCTTCCCCGGATTCTCAACCCTTAAATTCCGTACGAAGATGATAGACAATCCCACAAGCACGGCCATGATCACCCACGTCACGACTACCGATTCAGCCACGCCGATCCCGCCGAAAATAGGAATCGTAAACACAGTCTCACAATTCAGCTCTTCCAGTAACTTCTCTGTTAAACTTCCCGTATCGCTCCCTCCCTTTCTACATTCAAATTACGCCGGAAATGGATTTTCTCCTGCACTGTTTCGTGCATAAAAAAAGAACTTCTTCCCTCGAAATTCCCTCTCCGCCGCGCTCTTTTAAGATTGTTTCCTCTTAAAAGTTAAATAAAGATTACGCCCAATTTTTTGGTTTGTCAACGAAAAAAAATGTGAGCTGTTTCTCAGCCATTTCTCCAATTTTTTATCCATTATTTCTGTCTTTTAAATCCGCAATTTTATGAATTTTATATAATTTTAATCTTTCTTTTTCTTATCTTATTAAAACAGAAATACTTGCAACGACATTTTGCACAATCCAGACATCCACAACTCCAAATCTTTTCGTTACATTGCACATAACTATGTCTATATTTTAACAAGCTTTATGGAAACTTTAGCAATTTCTTAATGGAATATACTGTTTTTCTACATTATAGTACCAATGCGTTTATTTTCTCATGCAACTCACATTCAAAAGAAGCATAATTTATTCCATTTTTTATATCTGCGTGCATTTTTCTAATATCTGATCTATAATCCAGTTAAGCAGATATGATCGTTAAGCTCAAAAAATATTATGTTTCCTTTCAATAGACTGCATAACTAAAATATGCACAAGCCAGACTAAGAGGAATTCAAAAGATAAAATATGAAGATATTAAAAAAACGTAAGAACATCATCCAAAAACTGAACCACTTTTTCTTTTCCTGCGGCCTTATTATGGCTGTAAGTGAGATCTGGAAACAGTGGTGCCTGACCTTCCAGGTAAATCATGGTACCTATGACTGGTGGTATTTCCCATTCCAGCTATGCAGCATTGCCATGTATATCCTTTTAGTCCTCCCATGGGTAAAAAAACAGCGCATCCGTATGCTGCTGCTCTCCTTTTTGATGAATTACAGCCTCCTCGGAGGGATCGCTGTTTTTGCAGATACAAGCGGCCTGCACTACCCTATCTTGGCCCTGACCATCCATTCCTACCTGTGGCATCTCCTGCTGATCATCATCGGGGTCTGCGCCGGTATCGGTTACCTGCTTGAGAACAACCTCTCCATGCCGGCTTATTCAGATCTCAGAGACAGTACCCTCCTATATCTGGGGTGCTGTGCCGCAGCTGCAGGTATCAATCAATTCTTTGGCCAATATGGAATCATCAATATGTTCTATATCAATCCCGATCATGAAATGCAGCAGATCGGATTTGCCCTGCTTGTACCTGTTCTTGGGAACATCCCGACAATCCTGGTCTATATCCTGGCAACCATACTGGGAGCGGCAATACTTTTTCACATCTGGAGGCTGATCTTATACTGTTATCAACATTTTTAAGAAAAGAATTCCACATAAATAAATATCCCCCGTTCTCTATCCCGAAAAGAATGAGAAACGGGGGCTTTCTTCTGTCCTATTTCATTTTAATGTTTTGTACTGCTTTCCCTGCCTGTCTTCTCCTTAGCCAGCATTTCCTGCTCTAACGCTTCCTGCTTCTCAAGGTTTTCCTGCTTCTCAAGGTTTTCCTGCTCCTCCTGGGCCTCCACGATTTTCAGGAAATCCCGCTCCTCCTTTTTCTTACGAGGAACAAATCTTCCTACAACGCTGCCCTTTCCCCGTTTCTTTACATAGAAAAATCCGATCACGGAGAACACTACTGCCCCAATAAAATTGACCATAAGATCCTTCATCGTATCGATCAGACCAATATCAAGATAGCCGCCCAGGCTTAAGTCCTTCCCCTGAACGACAACGTTTTTGATATTGCTGATAACCGCCACATTATTGCCCCCCGCAGGGTCCAGCATGACGGACCGGATAGTGTGGATGACCGTATCCTTCTGCATATCAAATCCCAGGATATGGTCCATGCCAAATTCAAAGAACTCCCAGATCACACCGATAGTCATAGAAAAACAGAATGCAACGATCGCGGTAAATAAAGGCGACAGCTTGAAGACCATCCGCTCACTTCGGTTCAGCAGATCCACAAGCGAGAATCCGATCGCCGCCGCAAGAAATCCATTCAATGTATGAAGCACTGTATCCCAAAACGGAAATACAATGTAAAACTCCCTGATCTCACCTAAGATCTCCGCCGCAAAAATAAACACAAGAATGATGATCTCAAGTGTCGTCGGCAGCTCGATCTTCATAGTCACCTGAACAAAGCTTGGGATCACTAACAAAAGCAGCGTCAGGATACACAAGAATACGTTCTCATAGTTCTTGTTAAAAATCTGCAGGACCATAACAACAATCACCAGCAGACGCAGTATAAAATAGACCATAAAAGAACTCTTATGCTCTCTTAACTCCATTCCTAATGCTTTCCACATATTGCGGAAAGGACGTTTTTCCTTCTTCTGGGTGCTATCCTTCTTTTCTTTCTTTTCCATCCACATCACAATCCTTCTTTTAGTATGCTCCTATTATATGTAGAAAGTCTGGATATTGCAAGGCAGGATCGAAAGCCTGGCATAATTTCACTGGTAAATAGCAGTATCATTTGAAAACTCCCCCTTCTTCCTCTATAATAAACTTATCAACTGGTATATGGTCATACCACAATACAGCATATAAAACAGGAGGTATTCCATGGAATTTCAAAAAATCAGTTCACCCTCTCTCAGGGAGCTTTTTGTAGACCAGCTGGAACACATGATTTTATCCGGGAAGCTGAAAATCGGCGAAAAGCTTCCGCCGGAACGTCAGCTCGCGGAAATGATGCAGGTCAGCCGTGCCGTAGTAAACGGCGGGATTTCTGAATTGGAGAAAAAGGGATTTCTCATCGTAAAGCCCAGAAGCGGCACCTATGTGGCAGACTATCGGCGCAAGGGAACTCTGGATACACTGATGTCCATCATGAAATACAACGGCGGCAGGATACGCAATGAGGAGATCCGCTCGATCTTCGAAGTTCGGATCGCACTGGATACTCTGGCTGCACAGCTTTGCATCGACCGGATCAGTGATGAGGAGATCCAGGTCCTATTAAAGATTATCGAGCAGATACGGGATGCTAAAGAAACCCGGGAAGCCATTGAAGCTGCTTTCGAATTTCAGCATGAATTTGCCCTGGCATCACATAACACTCTGCTGCCGCTCATCTTCCAGTCCTTCCGCGCACCCATTTTCACCATGTGGGAACGCTACTGCGACTTGTACGGAATCGAATCGCTTTATGAAAGCAACTACAAGATGTGGACTTATATCCGCAGCCGGGATACAAAGGGTGCGATCGAATGGATCAATTACTCCATGGGTGAGTGCATCAGCGGAAGCCGGACTATTTATTATGATTAACCAAAATGCAGATTCAAAATTCATTTAACAGCTACAGCGAGAGATAAGGAGGCCGTATTCATGAAAATCCTGTTAGTAGAAGATGACACGATCCTATCAAAATCAGTGGCAAAAGGTCTGCGTAAACGCGGATATACTGTAGATTGTGCTCATGACGGCGAAGAGGCACTGGAATTGTACGGCCTCAACGAATATGACCTGATGATCCTGGACTTGAATCTTCCAAAGATCAGCGGCATGGAGGTTCTGGAACGCATCCGCAGACAGGATGAAGAAATTCGTATCCTGATCCTTTCTGCCCGGGACACACCAGAGGATAAGATTTTGGGACTGGACGCAGGATGCAGTGACTATCTGACAAAGCCCTTTGACTTTGGGGAATTAGAGGCACGGATCCGAAGTCTGCTGCGAAGAAAATTTCTCCACAGAGCCTCTGCCCTCACCTGTGGAGACCTAAAAGTAGAGACTGCTGAAAAACAGGCATACCTGGGAGATACACAGGTAGCGCTGACCCCAAAGGAATACGGGATCCTGGAATATCTGATGTTTCACCGGGACAGGATCGTCAGTGCGGAGGAGCTCATTGAACACGTCTGGGAAAGTGATGCCGATCTCTTTTCAAACGCCATCAAGGTCCATCTGCATTCATTGAAGAAGAAGCTGGATGCCGCCGGAGGAGACCAGACTTATATCGTAACGCAAAGAGGACAGGGGTACCGTATTGCCGGGCCAAAGGAGGAAAACGCATGAAAAAATGGTCACTGCGCATCCAGATCACACTAGCGGTTGGGCTGATCGTTACCGCAGCCTGTTTTGTACTCACGGTTAACTCGATCTATTCTGCCAATCAACATTATATGGAATATCTGGCACTCAATGATGCCTTTGGGCCTCCCGACAGCTTGGCTGGAACGGATGCCGCAGCTGGTCATGAAAAGGTGCCGGACTCTGCTGATTCCTCTTATGACAGTGCAAGTATAGAAGCCGACAGTGTCACGGTCACAGATATCATGCGGAGCTTTTCCACCCAGGGCCTGGAAGTCATGGCTCTGACAGCCGCGGTCTCCCTTCTCTTTACCTGGTGGGCCACCGGACGCTTAGTCAAACCTCTGGAACGGCTGACAGAACAGCTCCATACCATCGACGAAAAAAAGCTCGATCAGCCTGTAGAAGTCAAAAAAGGGACAAAAGAAATTTTTCAGTTGTCAGAAAGCTTCAACGATCTGCTCGCAAGGCTGGATGCCTCCTTCCAGGTGCAGAAACGATTTGCCGCAGATGCCGCCCATGAGCTGAAGACCCCCATAGCCGGCATGAAAACCTCCCTTCAGGTCCTCCAGATGGATGAGGAACCTCAAATAGAGGACTATCAGGAATTCGTACAGGATGCCGATGACTGCCTGGGACGGCTCAGCCAGACAGTAGACTCCCTCCTCGCCATGGCAGGAGGCTCTAAGATCCTTGAACGCAAACCCGTGCCACTAAAAAGCACTCTAAAGAAGGTCTTATCCGATCTGAAAGAAAAAGCGGCAGGACAGGATGTGACGCTTTCCCTGGAGGCTCCGGAAGAGCTCACTGTTCCTGGAAGTCCTGTACTATTTCAAAGGGTCCTCTTCAATGTGGCAGAAAATGCCGTGAAATATAATCACAGAGGCGGCAGTGTATGTATTGCACTGCACCGCGCCGGCAATATGGCCGCCGTTGAAGTCGCTGACTCGGGAATGGGAATCCCGAAGGAACATCTAAACGAGGTCTTCCAGCCCTTCTACCGTGTCGACCCTTCACGTTCACAGGACATTGAAGGATCAGGGCTGGGGCTCGCCATCGCTGCCTCGGTTATGGAGCGGTATCAGGGGAAGATTCAGGTAGACAGCATACCTGGGAAGGGAACGACGGTTCTCCTGCAATTTCCGATTGTTGAATCATAAAGGGACAGAGAGGAGTGCAAAGGGGTCAGACCCCTTTGCACTCCGCTTTTACTACCATATCTTAATTCGTTCACTCTCAGGCACATACATGCCATCCCCTTCTTTTACACCATAAGTATCATAAAACTCCTGGAAATTCGCCAGCACCCGGTTCACTCTTAAGATACTCGGGCTGTGCTCATCCACCTCGGCAAGACTCTCGGCCCTGGCGCGGGTGGTGCATTTTAACCAGCCCTGCGTATAAGCGCGGAAGAATTTATCATAATCCGGATCCTCCTTCTGCTTTAGAACGTCCAGCGCACAGGCAACACCGCCAATATCCGCTATATTTTCCCCCAGCGTCTGCTCCCCGTTTATCGCAATCCCCGGCGCGGACTCGAAACCGTCATAAAAGTTCACTGCTTCCTGACAAAGCTCCTGAAACTTAGCGTAATCGGACTTTTCCCACCAGTCTCTCTGGCTGCCATTCTCATCGAACTTGGCTCCATTGTTATCGAAGGCGTGGCTGATCTCGTGTGCGATCGTAGTTCCGATCCCGCCCAGATTTTCCTCCAGAGAAGCATTCACATCAAATGATGGTGCCTGCAGAATTCCTGCCGGGAAGCACATGGAGTTGGAATGCTGATCATAATAGGCATTCACAGTTGCAACCGGGATCTTCATATCATTCCGGCCACTTCCCTTCATTTTAGCCTCAGCCTCATCCCGGACACGCTGCTGCATCAGCTTGAGCGCATTGACCTGATTCTGAAAATAATTATCCGTGATCTCCAGCTGATCCATGGTATCGTCCCACTTTTCCGGATAGCCGATATAAAATTTCATGGTATCCAGCTTGCGGATGGCGGCCGCCTTTGTTTCCTCACTCATCCAGTCCAGCTTCTGAACCCGCTCCTTATATACATTGATAAACTGTACGATCATATCCTCCACAGCCTCTTTGGCTTCCGGTGAAAAGTACTCCTTCGCATACAAACGATCGATATAATCCCCTAATGTATTCTGAACCATGGCATACGCCATTTCCTCAGGGGTACTGTTGTCCGGGGCCTGCCCCATGGTCCTTTGGTTATACTCATCAAATGCCTCCAGAAAATCCTGACTCAGGTATGTGTAGGTGGTATTGATGATCTGAAGCTTAAGCGCCGTCTTTAATGCCGGAAGATACTCTTTATCGCCGAAAATCTTTCCCGATTCCCGAAATATCTCCGGCATCTGCAGGCAGAGCTCTTTTGGTATGGAATCTCCCCCGGCCCTGATAATCCCTTCCACGTCCAGATCAGGGAAAATCTTCTGCAGTTCTTTTACACTGACATATTCCGGATCCGCAGAAGTGATCTTTGTCTCTGCTGCTTTTTTTACCAGATTCAGATAAGCCTCCACATGAGCCTTGGCATCCCCCTTGGGTTCTCCGGAAAGCGTCAGAAGACGGATCAGATGATCTGTATCACTTTCATCATTCATCCCTTCGACCGGAGGGGTTAAGGTTGCGATCATTTTATCAGGGTCTCTCGGATCATTCAGATACATAATAGGGAAAAAGCTGCCGCAGGCGATTTCTTTTGAAGAAAGGATCTGGGCATCACTGAGTTCCTTTAGTGTATCGGCCTGATCGATAGCATCCATGTATTTTTTCAGCGGCCCGGCACCGAGGGCATTTCTTTTCTGAAAATCCACAGCACTCTCATAAAATGCCTTGACCTTCGCCTCCCTGCTTCCTGGCGTATATCCGTCTCCCTCTACGATCTTTTTAATGATCGAACGTACCTGATTCTGCACCTGGATCGTCTGGTCATAAGTGCCTCCTGCATCGGTCTCCCCGGCAGGGATTTCCTTCGTATCCAGTTCATTTTTATTGACCGCTGAATAGAAATCATCCTTTAGATTCGTACCATACAAAGCATAGATACGCCGGACTATGTTATGAAGCTCCTTTTTTGACATGGGATCTGACTTTCCCTGCCCCAGGTCACTCTGGGCAAGAACCCCTGCCGCATTTAGCTTTTCCAGATCTGCCCTGGCCTCTTGAGGCACATTTTCAAGATTGATGTCCTTTGGCGCAAGCCTCTCCTGATTCCCCGTTGGTTTTGGCAGCTCCCCAAAGGCACGGCTGACCATGACGAGCACCTGGATCCTTAAATCCCCACCCTTCTCCTTCTGACCAGGCAGACTCTCCATAAGCTCCTCTTTTTCCGGCACACTTTTTTGATATTTGGCAGCTTCACGATAAAGATAATCTGCAGCTTTTTCTATGGTTACAGCCTCGCTGCCCCCTGCACCTGTTGTGTGATTTCCTCCGGTTCCTGATCCCGGTACAGAACAAGCCGTCAACAGCAGGCCGGAACATAACATAACGGAAATCATTCTTGTAAGTAAACAATGTTTCATCAATCTTCCACCTTTCTTTTGAGCAAAATTTATTTGACTATACAGATACGCACAGTACCCTGGAATTCTAATCTCACGGACAGTATAACAGGTGGAAAGTTAAGAGAAGGTTAAGTTGGGGCAGAAAGAGCGATTAATTTCAAAAAAGAGGGTGTGCCTCCTCATATGGAAACACACCCTTGCTCTTCCGCTATTTTCATTTCTCTCTTCTTAAAATCGCAGTCTGATTATTTCTCAGCTCTTGCCATTGCAATCTGGAAATCTTTCTGATCTGTAAAGATTTCATTCTTATAAGGATTCTTCTTCTGCTCCTTAGAACGCTTGATAATAAACGCCAGGCAGATCACGTTTGCTCCAAGAGCGAGGATTGCTACCACTCCCTGCATAGTCGGATTGGCTGCCGTCGGTCTTATAGCCGCATCCATGAAGCCGTCCGCATACAAAACCGGGATCGTTGCAAACCGGCTTGTATCCTGGAACATCGGGAATACCTGTGCAAACATACACCACAGTGCCAGTGTATTGGCCCTGTTCTGAATCCAGCCGCCCTTGTTCCATAGTGCATTGGCAAATGTCGGAGCAAGCAGAAGTGCAACTCCGCAGTACCATGCGTGGGTCGGAAGGTTGTTGTAAGTATATTCAAAGTTCCAGAGGTCGTATGCGATGATAAAGCACCATGTCATATCCGGCCATAACATATCCTTTTTGTCCTTGGAGGAATAGATTCCCCACCATCCGGTCATACATAAAATGTTCAGGATTCCTGCGATACCGTTGACCCAGTTCCACCATCCGCCATACAGCCATACATTTTCAGAGGACAGCCACCAGCGGTCTCCGTGGGATGCAAGCGCCATGAAGCCTCTGATACCGGACTCGAAATCACTCGCTACTGCGATCAGAATATTGATCGCCACGATCACAAACGGGAACACCTTAAACCACTCTGTTTTTCCGATCTTCCATTTATACTTTAGCATCATAAATCCGATACATCCGGCAGTTGCCGCATACAGCTTGGCATAGTGGAACCAGCTGTTCATATGAACATAAGTCGGATTATTCAGCGCCCAGTCCGCGCCCATCGCTGCACCCACATAGATAGCGATGAAGTAGACCGTCAGCGCCGCAGGCAGGATCAGAAAGCAGAAGATCCCGCCTTTCTTTGTACGTCTCGCTAATTCATTTGACAGAATCAAACCTGCAAATACCAGAACCCATCCTAACAACTGCCAGCCGGCATTTTCCCCATAAATTTGAAATAGCATATGTTTCCCTCCTTAACATGCTTCTATTTCCTTAATATTAAACTCATTCCCTGTCACTAAATATGTATGATCGCCGGAACAGAACGGACAGGTTCTGCCATGTTCCAGTGTACTGTAGGTCCTCTCGCAGTCCTCGCAAAATGTCACTGCGTGGATCGGCTGTGTAATAAGTTTTGCCCCCCGCAGAAGGTCCGACTTGTCAGCCGCCCATTTCCAGCAGTCTTTCAGGTAATCATCCAGCACCCCTGAGACCTCACCGACCTCCAGGGTAACGCTGGCTACCTGGGTCAGCTTATTTTCCTGGCCTACTTTTTCCAGACTGTCGATAATGTGAAACACAATTCCCAGTTCATGCATGATCGTTTATTCCTTTCTGCCGAACTTGATCCTCAGGCCGCGTTTTGCAGCATATGGCAGGATTGCCTTCATCTTGTCCTCGGAACGGCGCATCGTGCTGCATTCAGGTAATTCCCTGTGAAGACGGATGGCATCGAACTCACACTTGGTCGTGCAGACACCGCAGCCGATACATTTATTCTCATCCACAATGGAAGCTCCGCATCCCAGACAGCGGGCCGTCTCGATCTTGACCTGCTCTTCTGTGAATACCTTCTTCGGATCTCTGAATGACCGATGTCTGTCAATACTCTCATCCACTCCCGGAATCTGCCTGGAAGAATTATCATATTCCTCTAACTTAATATTTTCCTTATCCAGCTCGATAAACTGACGGCGGTTTCTTCCGATCGTCAGGCTGCTGTGCGGCTGTACAAAACGGTGAATGGAGATTGCTGCCTCTTTTCCTGCCGCGATCGCGTCGATCGCAAACTTCGGTCCTGTATAAACGTCACCGCCCACAAAAATATCCGGTTCCGCGGTCTGATAGGTAAGCTGGTCAGCCACTGCACCATTGCCTCTTCCTAATTCCACTTTGGTGCCGTCAAGCAGGCCGCCCCACTGGATGCTCTGTCCGATACTTAAGAATACTCTCTCACAAGGAACTGTGATGGTCTCGTCCTCGTCATAGACCGGAGCAAACTTCTTCTCTTCATTAAATACGGACAGACACTTTTTGAATACAATGCCGGTCACCTTTCCATTCTCAGTCAGGATCTCCTTCGGGCCCCAGCCACAGTTGATGGAAACAGCCTCTTCCTCAGCCTCTGTCACTTCTTCTGCGGATGCCGGCATGATGTCCCGGCTTTCCAGGCAATACATAGAAACCTCGGATGCACCGCATCTTCCCGCGGTCCGTGCCACATCAATGGCAACATTTCCGCCGCCGACTACGACCGTGCGTCCTTCCACCGGGTAATTTTCATTCTCTGCCGCCTTGCGCAGGAAATCTACCGCTGTCATCACGCCATCGGCATCCTCACCCGGAATTCCTGCCATCCTGCCGCCCTGGCATCCGATGGCAATGTAAAATGCCTGATAGCCCTCACCGCGGAGCTGGTCTAACGTAATATCTTTTCCTACCTCTACACCGCAGCGGATCTCCACGCCCATCTGACGGATGATCTCGATCTCCGCATCCACCACTTCCTTCTCTAATTTAAAGGAAGGGATTCCATATACGAGCATACCGCCCGGTCTCTCATTTTTCTCAAATACTACCGGATGATATCCCTTTTCTGCCAGGTAAAAGGCACAGCTTAATCCGGCCGGGCCGCCGCCGATGATGGCGATCTTCTCTGTAAAAAGTCTTCCCGTTGTCGGCGGGATGATCGGCGGGATATAACGGTTCTTGGCATCCAGATCCTGACGGGCGATAAACTTCTTCACCTCGTCGATGGCAACTGCCTGATCCACGGTTCCCCTGGTACATGCATCCTCACAGCGGCGGTTGCAGATATGACCGCAGACTGCCGGGAAAGGATTTTCTTTCTTAATCAACGCCAACGCTTCCTGATACTTGCCCTGTGCAGCTTTTTTCAAATATCCCTGCACCGCGATATGTGCCGGACAGGCCGTCTTACAAGGAGCAGTTCCCGTATCATAGCAGTTGATGCGGTTGTTGTCCCGGTAATTCTCATCCCATTTTTCCGGTCCCCATTTCGTGCGGTCCGGGAGCTCATGCTTAGGATAAGTTACAGGGCCGTCTTTGGTACACAGCTTCTGTCCCAGCTTTACAGCCCCTGCCGGACAGTACTCCACGCAGCGTCCGCATGCCACGCAGTCCTCGGTCTCCACCCTGGCCACATAAGCCGAACGTGACATATTCGGCGTGTTGAAAAGCTGGGATGTCCGCAGTGCATAACAGACATTCACGTTACAGTTACAGATCGCAAAGATCTTGTCTTTTCCGTCAATATTGGTGATCTGATGAACGAACCCGTTGTCCTCTGCGCGTTTTAATATCTCCAGCACCTCGTCATATGTAACATATCTTCCGCCCTTTTGCGTCTCGACCACATAATCCGCCATATCACCGACAGCGATACACCAGTCCGCCGGGTCATCTGCACAGCCCTCGTCAAAGGTCTTTCTCGACATTCGGCAGGAGCATGGACTTGCCGCGTATTTCCCATCGTACTTTTTCAGCCAGTGGGAAATATGTTCGATGTCGATGGACTGATTCTCCATCTCAATGGCTTTCTCAACCGGTATGACGTGCATCCCGATCCCCGCGCCTCCCGGCGGTACCATCGGTGTGACCTTTTCAAGCGGCAGCCTGGACATATTCTCGAAAAATCGTCCGAGCTCAGGATGTTCCTCCAGCTGCTTCGCATTCATATTCGTAAATTCTGCACTTCCGGGTACAAACATCGGGAGGACGTACTGCTTCTCCCTCTTTGGATTCTCCCAGTTGTATTCAAGGATTCCTACAATGCTCATCTCATCTAACAGCTTTTGTAATTCCTTCTCTTCTTTCCCTGTCGCCTTAAGAAGCTGCTCGAAGGTCATCGGTCTGCGTACCTTCATCTTCAATGCTACTTCGGCCATCTCATCTGTCACAACACAGGCGAGCCCCCAATATTCAGGATCGTCTACTGTTACCTTGTGGCCGATTCTGTCTGTGACCATCTGGCCCAGTTTTAAAATCAGTTCCCTCTGCTCTGCCATATCTCTTTCCTTTCTGACTCTCTCTTCCTATCGTTATCTTCCTAAAATCTGCCCTCTTACCCCAGTCTTTCTGTCGTTTATTCCTTCCACGCCTTCACTTCGCTTCTCAGCCAGTCGGCCCACTTATCTATGCCTTCCCCGGTGCGGGCACAGATCGGGATGATCCGGGCATTTGGATTCCTCATCTTGATATTCTGCTCGCATTTTTCCATGTCAAAATCAAAATAAGGCAGTACGTCGATCTTATTGATCAGCACCACATCGCAAATGGAAAACATCAACGGATACTTCAGCGGCTTATCGTCCCCTTCGGGAACACTTAAGATCATGGCGTTCTTCACCGCACCTGTATCAAACTCTGCCGGGCAGACGAGATTGCCTACATTCTCCAGGATCGCCAGATCTACATCTCCTGTCTCAAGCCCTCTAAGCCCCTGTGCCGTCATATCCGCATCCAGGTGGCACATACCTCCGGTATGTAACTGGATCGCCTTTACGCCCAGCTCAGAGATCGTCCTCGCATCCACGTCTGAATCAATATCCGCCTCCATGACACCAATCTTCATCTCATCCTTAAGCTGCTCGATCGTCCTTGATAATGTAGTGGTCTTTCCTGATCCGGGGGATGACATGAGGTTCAGAAGAAAGACCTTCTTTTCCTTCAGTTCCTTCCTCAATTCCTCCGCCCGTTTGTCATTATCCGCAAAGACACTCTGCTTAATTTCAAGAACCCTGAATTTTTCCATTTTCTCGGCTCCTTTCTGGTTATACCAATTTCGTTATTTTTCTGTCATTCTCATTTTATTATAGTATCACTATACATACTTTGTCAATTTGAAGCTTGATTTTTGGGACTTTTGTATCATTTTAGAGAAGATTTTTGGGCAGTTTTCCTTAATGTCATAGTTTTGGAATCTGGTATAGCCAATTCCAATCGTGAGATAAAAAAAGACCTGCTTACTCAAAAGTAATACAGGCCTCACTCTTATTTATATTTTCTTTTCAGTTCCGTCTAAAACATCATTCTGCAACTAATCAAAAATCCTGGTTATATCTTGATAACGATTCACTACGCGATAAATTTCCACGAACTCTTTCACTATTTTATAAATGATTACATAATCCGTCCAAACAGCATATTTATAATCCGTATGAAAACTAACACGCTTTGAAAGGTCTGCCCCCATTTCAGGAAATAATTGAATGTTCTCAAATTTATTATAAATCTTTTGAACTGTTTCTTCTGCCTTCTCTATATTATCTTCTGCGATAAAATTATGAATCTCTTTCAAATCCGCAAGGACCAATGGATTGATTCGAAGTTTCATCATAACTTATTCCCCCATAGCAGCCTTCAGTTCCTCCAGGCTGAGCCATCCTTTCCCATCCTTTACAGCTTCTTCCGCTTCCTGTAATTTCATTAAAAGTTTTTTCTCTGCCCTTTCTTTCTCATAATCTTCAATATCAAGTACAACAAATCTTCCTCGCCCATTTTTTGTAAGAAACACAGGTTCCCCAACATGACAATTCTTTAAAACTTCATTATAATTTCTCAGATCTGATACTGGTAAAATATTAGGCATACGCATTCTCCCTTCTTCCCGACTTTCTATCTACTATTAGTATACACCAAAAGCTGTAAAATTCAACGTAGAATTTTACAGCTTTTTAACTAAGCACAGTCTATTTAACATTATCTATCACAGTCAAATCCTTCATCCATTTATACTTTATATAATGCCTGTACACTGCCGGAAGTTTTACGATCTCATCCAGATTTATAATAAAATACACGACCAGCACAGGCCATTTCAGCCAAAAAGCTGCAATCAATCCTGCCGGAACCGTAAAGCACCACAGTGTGACCGTGTCGCACAGCAGACCGAATCTGGAATCTCCTCCGGCACAGAAAATACCTGCGATCGTTGTGCCGTTTACATATCTTCCTATCATATAATAGGTACACATGACAAGCATCCACTGTAAATAACGGTCTGCCTGGGGGGACAGGTCTGTGATATACAGAACAAAAGGGCTTATTATAAGCAGGAAGATGCCGGATGCAGCGCCATATTTAACGGAAATGCGGCACAGCTTACCGCCATAAATCCGGGCCTTCTCAAGATTCCCTGCACCAAGCTCATTTCCCACAAGGATACTTCCCCCGTTTCCGATACCAAGTGCCAGGCTCGCGGCCAGATTTTTCACAATATTGGCTATGGAATTGGCCGCGACTGCATCTGTCCCGAGATGGCCCATGATAACCGAATACATTGTAAAGCCTCCGCCCCAAACCAGTTCATTCCCAAGAACCGGGAGCGTATAGTGCCAAAAATCCTGCTTCAGTCTCTTGTCCTGCTTCAAAAAATAACCAAGCCGCATCTTGATCCGTCCTTCCTTCCCATGCTCTGCCAGGACCCATACAAGCTCGATCACACGGGAAAGCGCTGTCGCCGCTGCCGCTCCTGCTGCCTCCATACGAGGCGCCCCGAACAGTCCAAAGATGAATACTGCATTGAGAATGAGATTCAAGAATGCAGTCACGGAACCGATCACCATACCTTTGGACGCCAGGCTGCTGTTTTTCATGATACAAAGATAGATCTGCGAAACGCCGCACATAAGATACGTGATTCCCACGATCCTTAAATACTCCGTGCCATAGCTGATCAGTCTGGTGTCCGTGGTAAAAATCTTCATCAGCAGTGCGGGGAAAAATGTTGCCGCGAGGAAGAAGGCAAATGATACGATAAGAGAGATCCTAAGTACGATGCCCAGGATCTTCTCGATCGAAGCTTTGTCCCCCTTTCCCCAATACTGTGCTGCAAATATACTCGTCCCGATCGTCATTGCGGCAAGAAACAGATTGTAGACAAAGGTGATCTGACTCGCCAGGGATACCGCCGATAACAGATCCTGTCCGATCGCGCCGACCATCAGAGCATCGGATGCGCTGACGACTGACAGCATGAATTGCTGCAATGTGATTGGAAGGACCAGCCCCGCCAGTTTTTTTCGAAATTCTTTCTGCTCCATAGAATCTGTCCATTCCCTCTCCATTTACTCTGACAGATCATGAAAGACAGGCTGCATTTTTTCAAAGGTACAGAACTGTCTGAATCCCAGATCCCGCAGAAGCTTTTTCGTTTCACCAATATGTGCCCCAAGATGTGCCTTTTCATGGCTGTCGCTGCCAATCGTCAGGATTCTGCCGCCCAGTTTCTGATACAGTTTCAAAATCTCCAGAGAAGGAGTCGTATCAGTCAGGCCATATCTATGGGATGAGGTATTGATCTCGATCCCTTTCCCATCCGCTATCACAATCTTTAAAATTTCTTCCACGATGGGCCGGATCTTTTCAAAAGGATAGATCCCCGCCTCATCATACCGCGTGATCAGGTCCATATGCCCCAGTACACTGTAGTGTTTAAAACTCTTCACAACCGCGAGCATTTCCTCATAGTACCGCTCATTATATTCCTGCTGCGTCTTTCCCCGCTGAAAATCCTGTGTCCAGAACTCCTGATCGTCCACCTGATGCACCGACAGAATCACAAAATCTAACGGATAGCGCCGGAAAAGTGCTTCGAACTGAGGAATCGTATGTCTCTGCACTCCAAACTCGAGCCCCATTTTAATTGTGATCTGATTCCCGTACCGGCGGTTCAGCCTGTCAATCATTTCTACATACCGTGGGTAATCTACATTAGCATAGGGGTCTCCATCATGGTATCTGAACTCTTTTCCCGAATCCCAGTCCACCTTGATTCCGTAATCTACATGATCCGTCACACATATCTCATCTATGCCCAGTTTTATAGCATCCTTTACCACATTCTCCATCGGATAGACAGAGTCGTCGCTGAACTCTGTATGTACATGATAATCTGCAAACATCCTTCTTTCCTCCGTTGACGCTTATTTCATTACAGATTATAATTATAGGATGCATTACAGGATATTTCTATCGAATATCTATGAAATACTATAACAATTCTGCGAGGTTTTAATATGCCGATTTCTATGGAATTGAATGAAGATTTCTCTGAAAAAGTACAATATGACTGCAATGATTATCCAATCTATATCCAGAGGGACCTCCTTTCCCATTATCCGAATTACACTGCGGCAAATCACTGGCACGCTGATGTTGAGATGATCGCCGTTATATCCGGGGAAATGAAATATAACGTAAACGGGGATACTCTGACGCTGAGAGGAGGCGAGGGGATTTTCGTAAATACCGAACAGATGCATTTTGGATATTCGGATACAAAGACAGAGTGTGATTTTATCTGCATCCTTTTCCATCCGATGCTGCTTTGTTCCGTCCCTTCGTATGAGCAGGACTTCGTCCTCCCGCTGATCAGAAACAGAAGGATACCGTTTGTTCAGCTCCACTCAGATATTTCCTGGGAGAGGAATATATACGACCAGATTTGTTCCATCTATCAGAATAAGGACTCCAAAGCCGCTCCGTTAAAGGCTTTGTCAGGAGTTTCTAAGATCTGGTCCCTTCTTTATGAAAATATGCCTGCAGATGATCCCAAAAATACCAGGCAGGATCGTGATCTTACGATCACAAAAGATATGGTTGGTTTTATCCAGAAAAATTATGCCGGGAAACTCTCGCTTACAGACATCGCTTCGTCCGGCTTGGTCGGACAAAGCAAATGCTGTAAGTTATTCTCTAAATACTTTTCGATGACCCCTACTATGTATCTGAACCAGTACCGGCTCAATAAGAGTATCGAGCTGCTGCGCGGTACGGATATGCCCGTCACCGAGATTGCACTATCCGTTGGATTTGCCAGCGCAAGTTATTATGCAGAGACCTTTCGGAAATGGGTGGGGATGAGTCCTACAACGTTTCGAAAAAAAGAATTGTAACCAAATAGAAAGGAACGGCTGCCTCCAGTCACCACAGCCGTTCCTCTCCCTATGCCAATCTTTATTTATACTACATAGACGCTGTCTTTACTCTCTCTATCTCAGCCTTTCCACCAGCGCTTCTTTCTGGAATCCCTTAATCATCACTGTAGACACGAGCACCGGTATGACTGCAGTCACTACCGCATACGCCAGGAACAAAACTACCGGAAAGTTAAAATGCATGTAATTCACATCAAAATACTGTAAAATCTTAATCATTGCATATCCCGCTGCCGTTCCGAACACGAGTGTAATCGCGAGATTTCCTGCAGTCATCATCAGCCCTTCTGTCTGAATCATGCGGGATAATTGTTTTGTAGTCATGCCCACGGACTGCAGCATGGCAAATTCCCGTTTTCTGGTCAGAATATTGCTGATGAGTGTGTTCAGCATGTTCAGGATACTGAATGCTACGATGAAAATACTAAGTCCGAGCAATACTGAGAAAAGAAGGGTAAACGACTTCTCGTCTGTCTCTTCCCGCTCCTTTAACGTTGACAGTGTTAAGGATGGGTAATCGTCCAATATCTTCCGTACTTCCTTTTCGATCTGGTCCTCTTTCTCCCGGTCAGTCTTAAGAACCACCTGGCTGTTCAGATTCATGCCGTTTGTCATTTGTGCCAGTTTCTCTTCCGGGAAAATAAATGATCCATAATTATTACTGTATCTTATATAAGCTGTGGTGTCCAGGATTCCTGCAACCGTAACTTCTTTCTCCTGTTCCTTTTCCCCGTCATACCAGAAAAGCCTGACTTTATCCCCGATTTCATATCTCCAGCCAAATATTTCCTCGTTCAGGTCATTATACTGTATCAGGATCGAATCCTCTTTCATCATGGCATCATAGTCTACTTTGCCTTCCTCCAGCATCGTTTTCAATTTTGCCTCTTCCTTTTTGCTAAACGAAACCATATTCTCCTGCTCGTTCTCCCCGTGTGCCTCCCATCTTACCGGTATGTCCTGATACACTCCTGCGTGTTCCACTCCATCGATAGATTCCAGCTTTTCAATAAATGACTCATTGATCGGATTATTGATTTGAAGGTCCGTCTGCCCATGCTCTAATGTATTCGTCATATTATAAGAGAAATCTATCACAAATTCTCCAAAACCAAATGTTCCCTGACGGGAGTACCCTTCCAGACTTGTGGAGGTGATAAAAAATGCGGCAAGCATATATAACACTCCGCCAACTCCAAGAGATATCATCGTCAGCACTGCCTTCTTCCTGTTCCTGCTGCGGTTCATAGATGCCAGGCTGACAGGTGTGATCTTTCGTGAAAGCTTTTTAGATGCCTTCACGTCCACCCCAGAATACCGGCTCGCTTCTACCGGAGAAATGGAGGATGCGATCACCGCCGGTTTGCGCACAGAAATCAATACTGTGATAATATCTGCAATTACCACACAGGCACCGATCAATAATGTATTCATCCAGCTCCATCCGGCAGGTTTGATGAGATAGCCGGTCAATCCGCCGATCAGCAGACCCGCCGGGATCCCGATACCGCATAGAATCAGCCCCTCATACCGCACCATGCGGCGGATCTGACGTTTCGTCATACCGATCGTGCGAAGCTGACCGAACTGCTGGATCCTGCCTACTACAGCAAGATAAAACACACTGTAGATGACAAGGACACTGACAAACAAAATTCCGATTCCCACACCGATGACCAGAAGGTTCTGCTGTGCCTGCATATCCCCTCCGGATAGTGTATTTAAGAACGCATTATTCTCGTTTACATTCTTTCTTTCAATTCCATAATCAGCTGCTAAGGTACGGATCTCCTCCAGAAATGCAGACTGGCTCATATCTGCTGCTCCCTGAATCCTGACGATTCCGTCGTATGTCATGTCTTTGAGCTGGGAACCATGCTCTCCATATTCCGGCGAAAAGATGATCGAGAAATATTTCTGTTCTCCCTCCAGATGAAAGAGTCCTGATATTACAAATTCCTCCGTCGTCCCGTCCAGGAACGTAAAAGACACCTTTTCCCCTGGCTCTCCCTTGATTCCCAGGAATTTACAATGGGCATCTGACAACATTACTTCATCTATTTTCTCCGGTACTCTGCCCTTGACGGGATCCACCGTGCTGATTTTCACTCCGCCCGATTTGGCCGGATCTTTATCATAACAGACAGGCTGGATCATTTTACCATCCACTTCCATGCTCTGTCCCTTTTTCATTCCCAGCACATATTCTGTTCTGTCATCCTTTGTAAGATCATTTATCTGC
Organism: Faecalicatena sp.; assembly: GCF_058819085.1. Lineage (NCBI taxonomy): Bacteria > Bacillati > Bacillota > Clostridia > Lachnospirales > Lachnospiraceae > Faecalicatena > Faecalicatena sp. The sequence continues at coordinate 108,274 of NZ_JBZUUL010000025.1, read as the reverse complement.
TCTCTGTCCAGGCCATAATAAATGACATGCTGCATCTTCGCTACCTGCCGGGAGCGTTCCGTGTCGAGCTCCGCATAAAACAGAGCCATGACCATCAGAAGACTGACGGACAGCGTGATCGTCAATACGATGAAAATGTTGCGCATCCTGCTGCTTTTTACGCTGTTGACTGCCAGTTTCCAGATAGATTTCCCGTTATTATTAGCACTTACTTTTTCTGCTCTTTTATGCTGCTGCCCTGATGACTTACTCATGAATTCCACCTGCTTTCCCTGATCTTTCCATCCTCGATCCGAATGGTTCTGTCAGCAAGCTGTGCGATCTCTACATTATGTGTGATCATCACAACCGTCTGGTGAAACTGCCTGCTTGTCATTTTAATCAGCCCCAGCACATCCTGGCTGGTCCTGGAATCTAAGTTTCCTGTCGGCTCATCTGCTAAAATGATAGCCGGCTTCGCTGCAAGCGCCCTTGCGATCGCAACTCTCTGCTGCTGTCCGCCGGAAAGGTTGGTCGGCATCTCTGTCAGCTTTTCCTCCAGCCCAAGCAGAGAAATGATCTTCTTAAGGTATGCCTCATCCGGTGTCTCGCCATCCAGCGAAGTCGGCAGCACGATATTCTCGTAGACATTTAAGATCGGAATCAGATTATAATTCTGAAATACAAATCCGATCCTTCTGCGCCGGAAAATGGTGAGCTGCTCGTCATCCATCCCGGACAGATCCTTGCCGCCAATGATCACTTTTCCCTTCGTAGGTACATCCAGACCTCCCATCATATTCAGAAGAGTAGACTTCCCGCTTCCCGATGTCCCCACGATCGCAACAAATTCTCCGTCTTCTATTTCCAGGGATACGCCGTCTAACGCGCGCACGATGTTTGGCTCTTTCCCATAATATTTCTTTAGGTTTTCCGTTTTCAGTATACTCATGTCACACACTCCTTTAAAAGTTCTTTTCCTGTTCTGAAAATAGGATAGCAGGGAAATGTTTCAAAATCCTCTCGAAAAATGCAAGAATTACATAAAGTTCCTTTAAGAAATAAGAGTTATACACATCACAGCATCCTTTGATGTGTATAACTCTTATTCCCAGTGATTTAACAGGTACACCTGCACCTTTGTCCCTTTCCCTTCCTCTGACTGAATCTTAAGATATCCGCCTTGTCTCATGATGATCTCCCGGGTCAGATACAGTCCGATCCCGACGCCCTCTACATGGCTGGCCTTTTCTTCCCTGAAAAAACGCTTGCAGACATCGTTGATATGTTCCGGTGCGATGCCCACACCATTATCCTGTACCGTGATCCGGGTATACATTTCCATCGGCTCAACAAAGATCAGGACTTTTCCACCGTCTTTCGTATATTTGACGGAGTTATCCACAAGATTAAAAATCGCTTCCGCCGTCCACTTCTCATCATAACGCAGAGTCAGTTCCCGGGGACACTTAAGCTCAACGCTGATCTTCTTTTTCTGAGCCTTGAGCCTGGCGCTTTCGGTAACTTCCAAAAGCGTGTTCTTAAGATTATTCTCCTCTGCATGAAGTTCAATGATATGATTTTCCAGCCGGGACATCTGCACCAGCGACCGGATCAAATCATCCAGCCTTTTCACCTGCTTCTCCATAGTCTTAATACATTGTTTCTGCATGTCCTCCGAAATCTCCGGGCGCAGAGCCGTATCGCAGTACATTGTGATATTCGCGATCGGAGTCTTTAGCTGATGCGAAATGTCTGAGACAATGCTCTGCACCTGCTTTTTCTGGTCCTCGCTCTCCCTTGCTGCCGCTTCCGTGATCTCCGAAAGTCTTTTCAGTCTTATCTGGATCTTGGAGAGCAGAGTCTCCTCATCAAGTTCAAAATCCGAGGTGCCTTTTCCTTTCAGGATCATATCTATGGAATGGCAGATCTCATCTGAAAAAGCAACATATTTACGCCTCATGTGGACCCATATCCCTACACAGATACAGACAGTACATAATACGGCAGCGGCACATATGGCTGTTAATACGATCCAATTCTCCATGATTTTCGAAACATCCTTTCTTATGCCAGTCTCCTCTATTCAGCGCCGATCCAGCGGTATCCGGTCCCATAGACAGTCTTGATATAGGTAAACTTCTCATCCGATATCTTCCCCCGCAGGCGGCTCACAAAAATAGTCAGAGTGTGTTCATCCACATAATTTTCCTCTTTGTCCCATAACGTTTCCAGGAGTACCTGTCTGGTCAGCACAATTCCCGGATTCTGGCAGAACATTGCAAGCAGTTTAAACTCTGTAGGAGTCAGCGACAGCATTTTCCCCTTCTTCATCACTGTATAGCTTTCAAAATCAATGGAAAGATTGCCTACCTTCATCGCTGTCATTTCCTCTTCTAAGGGCTGATATCTGCGCAGGACTGCCCCCACCCGCTGGATCAGGACCTGTATGTTGAACGGCTTTGTGATATAATCATCAGCTCCTGCCTGAAAGCCCGCGATCATATCCTCATCCATATCCTTTGCTGTCAGAAAAATGATAGGGAGCTTTTGACGGGTGCGTAGATTACGTGCAAACTCGACTCCATCCCCATCGGGCAGATTCACATCCAGGATCAACAAACAGATGTTTTCTTCTGTAAGACAGGCACTGGCTTCTTTTATATTATGTGCAATAAGGACTGTAAAACCGGAAACCTCCAGGTTCATCTTTACCCCTTCAGCCAGAACGGCATCGTCCTCTGTGATTAAGATTTTATTATTCATGACTCAAAAGAAATTCCTTTCGATTAAGATCGTTGGTGTTCTTCTCAATTATAATCAGCCTGGGAGAATATATCAAACAATTTCTGTATCTGGCACAGCCTTTTGAGTCTTGCACTATCCCTGCGCCCTTGCTAAACTATGAAAGAAGTATATTGGTAAATATATTGATATATTGAAAAGGACATTGAAGAGGTAATTAAAAATGAACCATCCGTTTGAATACGAAATCATATACAGCAGCCGCAAAACATTGGCAATCCAGATCTCTCCTGACGGCAAAGTAAAAGTCCGGGCTCCTAAAAGATGCCCGGACACTGCGATTGACCGTTTTCTACTGGAAAAAGAATCCTGGATCTTAAAATATGTCAGTAAAGCAAAGCAGAATCCACTGCCTGAGAAGCCCCCGCTTACTGCAAATGAGAGAAACCGTTATATCAAAATAGCCCGGGACATATTTACTCAAAAAACAGCCTATTTTGCTTCCATTATGCACGTAAGCTATGGCCGGATCTCGATCCGCGAGCAAAAGACCCGCTGGGGAAGCTGTTCCAGTGAAGGGAACCTCAACTATAACTGGCGGCTCATCTTCGCCCCGGAAGAAGTTCTTAATTATATTGTCGTCCACGAACTCGCCCACCGCAGGGAAATGAATCACTCTGCGGCGTTCTACAAGATCGTTGAGTCCATCCTTCCCGAATATAAAAAAGCCCAGAAGTGGCTCCGCGATAACGGAAGGTCACTCTGGACAGTTGTATAGGGGGAGTTGTACCAAAATACAGGGCAACTCCGCCGGTAAGCAACATTATTATTTCTAATTCCTGAATATTCTGAATATGGACTGCAAAGGGGCCTGACCCCTTTGCACTACATCTGCTTCCTCACGATCTTATACTCATCCCCAAACCGATAATAAGGACAGGAATGAAAGTCCCCTTTCACAAACCGCACCATCTCGTCCTCATCCAGATTCTGCGTGCAGACGTAACATTCATAATCTTCGTCGTATTCATAGTTCATGCAATATTCGCAGTTAGATGCTTCCCGCTTCTTCATCTGATCTAACTCCTTTCTTCACCCTGTATTGTCTTGATCTGCTGATATACATAGGAAACAGGCAGCCCTACAACGTTATAATAATCCCCCTCTATCTGATCTATATAGGCCGCGAACTTCCCCTGGATCCCGTATGCGCCCGCTTTATCCATGGGCTCCCCGCTCTGGATGTAGGCATTGATCTCATTCTCATCCATCTCATGCACATATACCTTTGTCTCCACCGCATGATTATGAATCTTCCTGACTCCTTCTTTATCAAAATTCAATATGGCCACTCCGGTAAATACCTGATGTGCACGCCCCTGCAGTTCCTTAAGCATACGGAATGCATCGGGCTCATCCTTCGGTTTTCCCAGGATCTGGTCATCCAATACCACGATCGTATCAGCTCCGATCACGATCGCATCCCTCAAAGCCCCCTGTTCCTCCAACTCAGAAGCTACATTCTCCGCCTTCATCAAAGCAAGCTCTTTCACGATCTCCTCCGGTACCACGCTTTCGTAATACTCCTCTTTATGGCTGACCGCAACCTCAAACTCTAATCCGATCTGCGCCATCAGCTCCCTGCGGCGCGGTGATGCAGATCCAAGTACGATCCTCTTCATAACATTCTGCCTCCATTTTCTTACATCATAATATCTTCTTACCTAGCATTTCAAAAGCCGATCCTAACATTGATCTGCTTGATTCCATTGTACGATGTAAATGCCATAAAATCCATAGTGAAAAGAGATTGGAGATGATATGCTAAATATCTCCCAACTTTCTATAGACTTTTTCTTATCCCAACTCTATACTTTAAATAATAGAAAAATCATCCATTACACTTTTATTTACATATCGATCCACTATAACATGATAACAAATAATTTAACATCCTCACGGAGGTACCGGCCATGAAAAGACGTAAGATAATCCTCTCCATAGCAATCCAAGTTACCGCACTGCTTATCGGATATTTTATCGGATATAAATCTGCTCATTACAATCCTGAAAGCTATTATCAGAAAATGCTTGATACTACCCATACTTTTCAGGCAGTAATCTGTGATATCCACACCTCTAGTTTTCTTGTGGAGGGAATAAAAACAAATGATATCAATTACCGCGGGAAATTTGAAAACAATACAAAACTGTGGATTTAAGGCCGTAGAAATCATATGGACCACCTATATGCAGGTCAGACTGCACAATTAAGTAAACAATAGAAACAGGACATTACTTATATGTATCGCACAAAGTAATATCCTGTTTCCATCTTTATAAATCAACTCTCTTTCACGATCTTCATCAGTTCCAGATTCATCGCTTTTACATCGATCCTTTTATCGATCTCCTTATCCCTGCTCAGAATACTAATGAGCGCAAGCCCCATCGGAATCACACCTTTCTCAAGCAATACGGTAACCTCTGGAAGATAAGAGCTTAATATCCTGCGGCATGCCTCATTCTCAAGCAGATCCTCAGCACGGTCCTTAATTGAATAATACTGCTCCGTATTGACTCCGTCTTCGTTCAGAAACCAGTTCTGTACTGTAGTTCCTGCCTCATTTTCCGGCAGTTGATAAGATCTTTCAGGATACTTTGTCCTCTCATATGTAACCACATCTTCTATATGTGTCCCATCCTTTGCTCTGCCGCTGACCTTGAAAGTATTCCGGCCGTCTCTAAGCAGTATATCAGAAAAAACGATCTTTCCGTTTCCCAGATTCCTGGCAGTAACCGCTTTGGCATCCCCATCACTTTCCCGCGTTAGCACTGCCTCGGGCAGATTCGTGTAGACTTTGATATTCAGACGTTCACAGCAGCGCTTTTCAAACCGTTTCTCACAGATATGAAGGAACGGCTGAGCAGACCATTTTGCTTTATAATAGAAAAATGCGTCCTTTTTCACCTTCCTGTCATAGGTAACCAGACCTTTGGCATTAATATACTTTTGACCGCCTTCATCCCGCCTGGCACTGGAAAAATCAAACATATTCCAGACAAAACTACCCCACAAATAATTCCTTGCCTCGATCTGGGGATATACAGTCTCATGAAACAGTGCCTGAAATTCCTCTGAATAATCTTTTACCAGAGGTGTCTCTGAATGAAGCCGCACATCTGCATCCACTCCATATTCGCTGATTCCAAGCGGTACGTCCGGCAGCGCGTCATGAAGCCGGTCAAGATAAGGACCGTAATCCTGCATCTTTCCATAATACCACCCAAAGTAGATATTATAACCCACCATATCGGTTAACTGATTTAACTTACTTTGCGCCTTCATCGGGTAGAGATTCGCACAGGTTACGATTCTGCCAGGGTCTAATTTTTTTGCCAGATCATACAGTCTTGCTACATTCTTATGAGCAAAAGCAGCATCCCGGAACATGGCGATCTCGTTTTGAATTCCCCAGAAGCAGATGGACGGATGATGAATGTTCTGCAGGATCAGCTCCGTTAGCTGCTGCATGGCATTCTGCTGCAGCTGCTCATTTTCTGTCATCTTAAGCATTGGGATCTCTGCCCATGTAATATAGCCATCCCGGTCACATCTCTCATATGTATAGCCAGAATGCTGATAATGGCTTAAGCGTACTGCATTTGCTCCAATCTCATCTATCAGTGCAAAATCCATGTCTACCTCCCGTTCTGCCACTGCTGAAAAGAATCCGCCTGCATCCTGATGCTTTGCCACACCATGAATTTTCATTGATACATGATTTAAATAGAAACCTGTTTCTGGATTTATCGTAACTTTCCGAAATCCGATCGATCGTTCCACATGATCTATTACAGTACCATTTCTTACTAATTCTACAACCAGACTATACATATTAGGAGCACTTACCCCATTCCATAATGCTGGTTCTTCCACACAAAATGTTGTTTCCAATATGAAAGATTTCTTGCTGTTTTCCTGATTACAGCTCTGATATTCATTTTCCCCGATGTTTGCCTCTTCTGACAGTACTACCTTTCCAGAGGCATTTCTGCATATGTAACGCAATGAAAGTCTGCTGTCTGCGACTCCTGACACATGTGCCACAATATGAATCAATCCATTTTGTTTATCATCCAAATCTGTACATACAATTACTCCGTCTGTTCCATAATAGGTCCGGTCAAAACAACATTCATCTGTCTCTATTAAATTTACATTTCTATAAATACCTCCAAAAACCGTGAAATCACCTGCTAATGGAGATATTGTGTCCCAGGAACGATTATCTAATAAAACAGTAATATCATTGTCTTTACCAATCAGGCATTGCTGTGTTATATCGAAGGCAAATGCAGAATAGCCCCCTTTGTGTTCCCCGACAAACACGTTATTTACATATACTCTGCACCATCTGTCAGCTCCCTCAAATTGAAGAAATATATGATGACCAGGGCTCGCTTCTATGGTCTGTTTCTTTGTGTATACTACTGCTCCTTCATACGCATTACCATCTTCATACCACGTATGAGGTATTGTTATCTCTTCCATCTGAATATTTTCTAAGTCCAATTGTTCAATATTCTCTATATCTGATATATTCACTTCTGGTAACTTAGAAAAACACCAGTTGTTATTCATCTGAATCATGCTGCCTCCTTTACCGCCTGCAAGGCACTTCCTGTCACTTATTTTCCCATATAAATATCTGTATCTGAAACAATCAGAATATTGTCACACTCACTGCATGTCGGATTCCATGTTGGAAGATTATCCCCGTTCGGATTACCTGTTCTTGCAAAATTACTAAAATAGCTTGTCAAAACCTGTGACACTTTATAATCCCACTCTTCCATTGGTCTCCAGCACCGGTCTAAAGCTCCAATTGTATACCATAATTCGCTGGAATGCCATGCTCCCCTGTCGTCCCCGGGAAGATTTCTAGAAAAGTAAAAACAATATGATGGGATCATATCTTGTTCTGTTTGTAATACAACCCAATCCTTAGCCATTCTTTTTAACTCTTCTGGCAGCATATCATCTTTTGTGCTTCCCATAAGATAAGGAATTGCCGCCTGCATTTTATTAAAATGCATCTCATTTGTATTGTACAGAATCATATTTCCATCGATCACCGGACTGCAATTCTGTATCGCGTTAGGATATTGTTCCATTGTTGCAAACACCGCATCGAATAAATCTTTCAAATCACAGGAAACCCATTCTTCCAGGTTTCTTCCAACTTTTTCCATGACGCTTTTCCAAAAAGGAAATGTATCCTCCACACAGACCGCATTCCCAAATGAATCACTAATGCCGCCGCCACTTGTCATGATCGCTTTCGAAATATACTTTTGTGCAATTGGAGACATACACAGCTGCTGCGCACTCATCGCACCCGCTGATTGTCCCATCAAAGTAATATTCGCAGGACTTCCTCCAAATGCTTCAATGTTGTTATATACCCATTTAAGCGCTGTAAACTGATCATACATCCCATAGTTTCCTGTATGTCCATCCCGCTTTTGCAGCTCTGGCAAGGCACAATAGCCCAGAGGTCCTAAACGGTAGTTAAATGTAATAAAAATAACTCCTTTTTTAGCATATGAGGAACCATCAAAATGTTTTTCATTACCGCATCCACCCTGGAATGCTCCTCCATGAATGTAAAGTATGACCGGTGCATTTTTACATTTCTCTGGTTTCCAGATATTTAAGAAAAGACAATCCTCACTATATGTGTATGTCTCATCCTTACGAAATTCATTATAGTAAAATGAATCTGCCTGTTCCGGATAAAAAGTTCTTCGTTGAACACTTGCATCTTTAAATGATGTCGCATCATATATTCCATCCCATTTTTTAACTTCAACAGGATATTCCCATCTTCCGGCTGCGGCATAACGAATTCCATAAAATTTCTGTACCCCGTCATGAGACTCAAGTCCCCTTATTTTTCCACAGGCTGACTCAATGATTACTTCCTTCATCCATTCTGCCCCTTTCCTTTTTTATTTTAATTCTGCTCTTTCGCGTCTTTCTTTCAGATCTGCATATATCTTTTCCATCTTTGATTTAGAAAGATTAAAAATCACAGCCATACCAATGATTTCAACAATTCCGGCAATTGCAGGCATAATTGTGACAATACCGCGTATGCTGTCACCAACCCCCGCCGCCTGCACTTTGACACCTGAAACATATCCAACTGCCGCTAACATATATGTAACACCGCTATGTGTAATGGAAGTGCCTATTTTCTTGCTAAACGTATAGATTGAGTATAACGTTCCATCTGCTCTTTTATTAGTTTTCCACTCCTGATAATCAATACAATCTGTCACAAATGCCCAAATCAACATCATAAATCCTGTCTGACCAAGATTAGCCAATGTACTTAATACTAAATACAAGTAAACATTTTTAATCGGGAAGAAGAATAGCATGGAAGAAAATATCACATTATATGCTGCACTTACAATAATCACTTTTCTTTTTCCAAATTTCTGTGCAAGCTTTGGTATTAATGGAAATGCAGCTAATAATACTGGAATGCTCAGTGGTGATGTTAATGCCATCATTCTGGGTGCGTGGTAAAATTCCCTGTATAAATAGCTTGACATTGATCCCATAGATGCAGATGCAATACAATTACCGAAGGATGCAAGCATAATACCAAGCAGAGGCCTGTTTTTTACGGCTTCCTTTAACACACTAAAAAACTTGTAATCCCCGGATGTTTTCTTTTTAACCTCTTCTGCGGAGTATCTTTCAGTAGTACATGATAATAATACGATATAAAAAGCAATACTACAAACTGCAGCTACAATTGCCAGGACAAAAAATGCCTTTGGATTCGCTGACTGATCATCATTCCAGATAAACATCGGGACAAGCGGAAGGAATAAGACGCCTACTGCTGTACCGCCAAGGCTTCTCGCTCTTGATAACTTTGTTCTTTCCACCGGATCTCTCGTAATAACAGATGACATTGCGCCATATGGCATTGATGTTCCTGTATAACTCATGCCATAAACCAGATATCCTGCCGCAATCCATATATGCTTCATTGTCATTGGCCAGCTTGAAACATCTGCAAAGCACATAAGCACTGAAACAGCTAACGGAATCATAGCAATCTTAATAAACGGTTTAAATCTGTCCCCTGATTTTCCTATTTTAAATCGGTCTGGTAAGGAACCGATCAATGGATCATTAATTGCATCCCATATTTTTGCGAACAAAAACAATCCTGCCATCCATGCAGCGCTGATCCCCAAAACATACGTGCTAAATGTTAACACATACATGTCGATGTATAGATTAACCATACTTCCAGCCAAATCACCAAACACATAACCAAACTGGTCTTTAAATCCAAACTTTTTTACGACTTTCTCCATAATAAACCTGCCTTTCTTCCCTATTCTTTTCAACATAGGTGCTAGTGTACTGACACATTCATCTTTAGTCTAACTGTGCTGAATATTTTACCAGCCTGCAAGGCGGAGGAATGAGGCGTAGCGGTGGCTACGTCGATTGATGACAACGCAGCAGATGGAAAAATAGGCAGTGCAGTTAGGCTAATTATGAATGTGTCAGTACACTAGTAATCAAACGCAATACACATGTGTTTTTTGCATGCCATAATATTAACATTTTATGATTATTATGTATAGAAATCTATTAACCACTATAGTATAATATGAACGATACCAGGGTCAAAAGGTCATGCTTTTCATGCTCGCATGAAAAAGCATGACTTTGGGACCCGTAAAACATGAGAAAGTAGCCCGTTTAGGGCGGATTTCGAATGTTTTAGGATTGTGGGAGCACGAAGTGCGTAACAATCCGTAGGTATCATGGGGACAAAATACCTTTTGCCCCCAACATCATAAACATTATCGACATTAAAAAGGAGACTATCATGAAAAAAGAAAGCCTGGACACCGCGCTCCATTTATTAAGAGAACTGTACAATATCAACATCTGCGTCATTGATTCCTCTGATTCTATCCATGCATTTGTGTCTGCTTTCTATTTTCATAAAGCACAGACAGCTATAACTGCAGAAAACATCACTAAAATTGTTAGGGAGTATCCCCATGATATTGCATATATTACAGACTCATTTTTTATTCATTATCTTATATTCCCATTAAATTCCCGCACAATTCTAATGGGGCCATTCTGTTCTATGCTGCTTAGCTCTAATGATGTTCGAATGATTTTCAATCGTTATCGGATCAGTGACCTCTCTGTAAAAGATTTTTTCTCTTATTATAACTCTTTCCCGGTATTTACAGAGACACAGGCCCTTCATATTATTGATGCTTTATATACCACTGTTGGCTGTGATCATTTACCTAAAATACATAAAATCAACAATCATACGACGAACGGCTTCTATGACGATTTTAATGATATTAAGAGAGAAAATAGTATTCAATTGTTAGAAAAACGCTATTCTTATGAGCAGAGATTTCTATTAGATATTGAAAACGGAAATGCCAAAAGTGCACTTTTAGATCTTCATAATATGGAGGCAGATGTGAAATATTTAAAACAAATAGGTACCACCCTGGAAAACGAAAAAATTGGTTCAGCTATTACCCGTACCACTGTCCGCTTGGCTGCAATGCGCGCAAATCTGCCAATTTATATCATTGACCAGCTTTCACGCGAAAACACCATAGCAACATTTAATGCAAAAAATGTGGATGAAATCTTTCAGGCTAAAGAGTCTATGATCCGCAAATTTTGTACAGCAATTCAATATAACAAAACCAATCATTATAGCGCTCTTGTACAAAGCATCCTATATTATCTTGACCATAACTATTACCAAGACATAAGCCTGGATGAGATGGCTTCCGAGCTAAGCTTGTCCAAGAAACATATTATTGCCGAATTCAAAAAAGAAACAGGCAGCACTCCCATTGCATACCTTAGAAGGAAACGGTTAAAACAAGCCTCAGTTCTTCTTTCCGGCACAAACCTCACAGTTCAGGAAGTCAGCGCATCTGTTGGTATCTCAGATGCTAATTATTTTATAAAATTATTTAAGAAAGAATATGGTCTTACCCCTCACTCTTACAAGAAGAAATTCAGTTCAACATGAATCAGAATCATGTTGAAATCAAAACGGTAACTCTTTCGGAAATTTTTTAACTTCCCTTTAGACTTTCTTTGGAAAATGTTATACGCAAATTCAGTTCCCGATGTTATAATGTAGAAATATTGGTAAGGAGAATGTTTTCATTTTTATGTACAATAAAATAAAAGGATATTCTCCTTAAAATGCATCTATCTTTATAGCAGGAGGAACTTCATCATGAACACCCCATCAGTTACATCAGACCGGTTAAACACAAAGCAGGCAGTCATCGCCGCCATTTTAGCTTATGTTTCCCTCATTGTATCACAGCTTGCAGCTGTATTGATAAGCAATGCTATTGTTCAAATGGGAGCATCTTCTATTATCGGAAGTGCCATTTCAGGAATCCTATATCTTGTATTTGGGCTTTTCTGTGTTTCTCTGATCTGTAAGAAATGCTTCCATTCCACTATGGAGTCCCTAAGGATAACCAGATTCTCTTTAAAACCTATTTGGGGAATTTCTGCATTGATCCTGCCTTGTATGGTGGTTTTCGTTTATTTTATGATGCCGGGACATCTGAATTCTGCCTTGGCAGGCAGGGAAGATTTTTTATACACCCTTGTCGATGCCGTGGTATTTTTCGGACTAGCTGCAGGCATCATGGAAGAGGTCGTTTTCCGTGGACTCATCATGTCAGCTTTAGAACGGCGCTGGAATAAGTATGTTGCGATTATTGTTCCGTCTGTGATTTTTGCATTATCTCATGTCATCGGAGCTGATCTGGACCTTCTTTCTATCATCCAGCTTTTAGCGGCAGGAACCATGGTGGGTGTTATGTTCTCTTTTGTTACATATGAAAGCGGCAGCATCTGGAACAGCGCTGTTATGCATATCATCTGGAATATCGTTATGGTAGGCGGCATTCTGCATATCGGTGCGGCAGAGGACAAATATTCCCTGTTTAACTATATCTTAGATAGTCGTACATTTGTGATTACCGGAGGAGATTTTGGGATTGAGGCCTCTGGAATCGCAATCATCGGATATACAATTTTTACGGTTCTTGCTATCATTTTAACTAAACGGAAGAAACGTAAGACTGTTATGTCATAAAAATCAAAAATATTGGAGTATTTAATATGATGCAATATATCAATGCCACAATAAATGATCTGGCCCAGGTTCATAACATCGTTCAGGAAACAATTAAGACAATATATCCCAGGTATTACCCTCAGGAGGTTGTTGATTTTTTCTGCCATTTACATAATACAGATAATATCCAAAAAGATATTGCGAATCAGACAGTCGGCATTCTGGTAGATCAAGGGGTTATCGTAGGAACCGGATGCCATCAGGATAACCATATTACGAGAGTATATGTGCTTCCCCAATACCAGAGAAAAGGGTACGGCAATTATATTATGGAATGTCTGGAGCATAAGATTGCACAAACGTTCGATACCGTTTGTTTAGATGCCTCCCTTCCCGCATGTACTCTATACGAAAAAAGAGGCTATATTACAAAGAAGCACTGTAAATTAACTGTGGAAAATGATGCGGTTTTAGTATATGAAGTTATGGAAAAGAAGCTTACAATATGACCATTAAGCTCAGAAAAATGCTGGAAGTTGAGTCCCCTCTGTAAACAGTTGATATTGCTATTGACGCAGAAGTGGATGGCAAAATCACAGGCGCTGTCTGGTCGGGTATTATGAACGATTACGGGCGCGTTGATCTTAAGGCTCCAGCACTTGCTATTTCTATTTTTAAAGAATATCAGGGATTGGAACGGCCATATCCTTGGCCGCTCCGAACAAACTATTTGCGGCTGCACATTAAAATTCGCTTTTTAACAATTTCCCTTACTGCTTCTTTCCCTTCTTCCAAATACTTTTTAGGGTCCACATTTTCCGAATGCTCTTCTATATATTTCCGAACCCCTTCTGTAAATGCTTTTCGCAGATCTGTCGCATAGTTAACTTTGCAAATTCCTGCACTAATGCACTCCTTTACCATATTTTCAGGAACTCCTGAAGTTCCATGAAGAACAAGAGGGACCGCAACTTGTTTTTTTATTTCTTTCAGTCTTTCAATGTTCAACTGGGGAGTCCCCTTGTAAAATCCATGTGCAGTTCCTATTGCAACTGCAAGACTGTCTACATTTGTCTGACTTACAAACTCTACCGCATCGGCAGTTTCTGTATACCTGACTGCTTCTGATACATTATCGTCCTCTTTTCCTCCTATGCATCCTAATTCTGCCTCAACAGAAATCTGAAGCATCTGCCCAAGCTTTACGATTCCTTTTGTAATTTCAATATTTCTATATAATGTTTCACTCGACGCATCTATCATAACCGAAGTATATCCTTTATTCATTGCCTGGATAATCATTTCCGGACTCTTCCCATGATCTAAATGCAGTGCAACAGGAATATCGAAATTTTTACTATATTCCTGAACCATCACAGCATATACTCCTAGTGTCCCATAACTAACTGTACCTGGCGTTGTCTGTAGTATTACTGGAAACTTTTCCTCTGCTGCCTGCTGAATGACTGCCTGTATCATTTCCATATTTTCCACATTAAACGCAGGTATAGCATAATGATTTTTCTGTGCATCATATAATAACATCTTCGTATTTACATATGACATACCGATATTTCCTCCTGCTGTACACTTATTTCTTTCAAATATTTTTCAAAATCACCTCTTTGGCACAACTGTGTTCCTTCCATTACTAGAGAGGCCGCTGCTGCTGCCATTCCATACTTAAGCATCTCATCAATATCCTTCCCCTCTTCAATTGCTTTACATAATCCTGCTACCATAGAATCCCCAGCTCCCTGGTAACCTTTCACTTCTAAGTCAAGGCAAGGAGAGTAGTAAAGCCGCTTCCCGTCGCTAATATAAGCACCTGCACCCCCCAGCGAAACACATACTATTTTCACACCTTTTTTTATAATATCAAGAATAAGTGGTATAACATCTTCTTTGGCTTTACACTTAATATTGTATGCTGTTTCCATTTCGAAAATATTAGGCTTTATCAGATACGGCTTACCTTTAATCCCTTCCGTCAGTAGTTCCTTTTCTGCATCCAAAATAATCCTCACATCTAAGCCCTGTAGATCTTCTATAATCTCTTTATATATATTCATTGGAACTCCCTTAGGAACACTTCCACTAATAACTATAAGATCACTATTGACAGCATGCTCACGAATCTTTTTCTTTAATAAACTAATATCTTCCTGTGTAACTCTCCCTCCAAATTCATTTAACTCAGTAAAAACATTATTTTGGGTATCTAAAATTTTTGTATTTGTACGCAGAGTACCTTTTACATTCACAAAATCATACGCAATTTCTTCCTGTTCTAATACAGATGTCAGCTTTTTCCCATCCTCACAGTAATTAAATCCCAGACATTCAGCCTTAGTCCCCAATTCTTTTAATACCATTGCAACATTAATACCTTTTCCAGACACGTCCTGTCGGGCTTTTTCTATCCTATTAAGCATCCCACATTTAAAGTTTTCTACAAACACACTTTTATCAATGCAAGGATTCAAATTAACTGTCGTTATCATACTATCCCTCTCTACTCATACACTCCATATTTAAGTACTGCATTTACAAAAGCTTCTACATTTTCTATTGGTACATCATATTGTGTATTATGTATCGGAGAAAAAACACATCCTCCTCCAGGTTTTAATATCTCTAACCGTTCCTTAACCTGTGTTTCCACTTCCTCTGCCGTTCCTCTTGGATACGTCAGCTGACTATCTACTCCTGCCCCCCAAAATACCAGCTTATCACCAAATTCTTCTTTCAACTCCTTTAAATCCATTCCAACAGTATTAGATTGAATTGGATTCAAAATATCACATCCTGCTTCTATAAAATATGGAATGATATTTCTGATGGATCCACAGCTATGAAACATAGTCTTAACATTAGAATTTTTATGCACACATTCACACATCTTTTTATAATTTGGCATATATAATTCTTTAAAAATATCTGGACTGAACAACTCCCCATTCTGTGTTCCAAAATCGGTGGTAGAAATCAATATTGTATCAATATATTTTCCTACTGCCTGTAAATACATTTCTATATTTTTTACGGCTATTTCTCCTGCAATTTCTAAAATACTTTCCGCATATTCCGGTTCTATCAACAAAATACACAACCATTCCGTAAATGAATGCCCTGCAAAAATTCCTGTGGTACCTAATTTTCCTTTAAGTGCACCCCCATGAATTGAATATTCTGTAGTTTCATGCATTAATTTTGCACGCTTTTCCAATACCCGCAGTTCATCCTCTTGATACATACTGATGCTTTTTCTAAATTCTTCTAAATCCATAAACTGGATTTCTTTTGATAAATCTAACGGAGGATTTGGCAGCCGTTCAAAATATCTGCCTGTACTGGCCATTTCAGCCACATATCTTCCGTTAATATCAAACAGACGGATATCGCCATTATCCTTTACATCATAATTAAAATCATGAGGCATTAAAATGGTATTCCCTGCTGTATTGACCCAAGGTTTCCAGTTCTCATTTTTATATCCCCATGTTTCAACTAAATTTTCAACCTGAATAACATCCCCATGCAGCCATCTTCGTACAGGCTCCTCTACTCTTGCCAGCATTTGAAACTGCTCATAACACTTAGGATACTCTACATCAATCCCCAAGTACTCTCCAATTTTTATATACTCATCAATATGTATCCCCGTTGTCTTAGTTCCTCCGATATCAATGGGCACTCTATCAGGCTCCCGGTGATTGATCGTTTCCCAAACTCTTTTTCTTGAATTCATATTTAAGCCTCCATGTATAATCTCATAGCTTCAAAAATAACACTGACTGACACAGCTCCCGGATCCGGCAGTCCTACAGACGCCTCTGCATACGCTTGCGCCCGTCCTCTGTTAGCTCTGATTTTCTTGCTTTCTTCTACACCTTCTATTGCTTTTTCATATGCTGCCTCCATAGCCTCGGTTAAGTTTTTATCCTCCTGCGCACTCTTCAAAAGTGATAAAACAGCCGGTTCAAAACTATCAACCATAGTTTTATCTCCAACTCTTGCCCCACCCCTGGTTTTTATCTTTTCCAAAGATTGCGAAAAAATATCAGCCAGCACCGCCACCGAAAGTGTATCTGCTCTAGCTGCATTGATCGCCCCACTGGTAAACATCGTTCCGAATATAACACCGGAAGCACCTCCCATTGCTTCTAACAAAATCAACCCAGCTTCTTTAAAAACTTCATTTATCGAACTACAATCTGTCTGCGGAAGCTTTTCTTTTACAGCTTGAAAACCAATACGCATACCAATCCCATGATCTCCGTCTCCTATAATATTATCAATCTCCGTAAGTTTATCTTCCGCTTCCATTATTTTCTCTGCAATCATCAAAAACATATCTTTCGTTTCCTGAATGTTTAAGCTCTCTTTCATTTTTCTTCCCACGCTCCTATCTTTGATGAATACATGCCTGTATATGTGCCCCTTCCCAAGCAGTCTTTCAACAGATCATTTACTTTTAATACAGTTACGCTCACGCCTCCCATTCCTGGTGCAGTAAAGTAATTACCTACCTCAATATGATAAATATGAATCCCCTTCCTTTTGATATATTCTTTCACATTATTAGTAAAAACATATAACTCTGCGTAAGATGTTGCACCTTTTCCATTGATCATCAAGGAAATCTGGTCTTTCTGCCCTAATTCCAGATCCTTATTGATATAATCCATAATTTCTTTTGCAAGAACTTCACTAGAGGGCATTTTCATCTGTTTTATTCCCGGCTCACCATTTACGCCCATTCCAAATTCAATTATCTCTTCATCCATTTCATATAATGGCCTGCCAGTATCCGGTCTATATCCCGGCCAAAAGGTCACCGATACTGTTGCTAAATTTTCATTAACTACATTCATTACCGCTAAGATTTCATCTACACTCTTTCCGTCTTTCGCCATTGCCGATGCAATTCTAATCGTCCAGATTATTCCTGTAATCCCTCTGCGTGCTTCTCTGTTTTTCTTGTCTTTATGTAAAATATCATCACGTACAAAAAAAGCTTTTGCATTCACTCCTTCGGCTCCGCACAACTCTGCTGCCAATTCATAATTCAATACATCACCCGTATAATTTCCAGAAATAAAAACCACACCTGCAGAACAATTCATATGCTGCACAGTTTTTAAAACTGCAATTGCCGAAGGTGCCGCAAAAACATTTCCATTTACAACAGCGTCCGCCATTCCTGCTCCTGCGCAACCCAGATAAATAGGCTCACATCCCGCACCGCCTCCAACTATTATTTTAACCCTCTCTTCGTTCTTCGCAGGGTTATAAACTATAGACTTTGTACCTGACACCCGTGAAAATGCTCCCCCTGTACTTGATATATATCCCTCTATCATTTCGTCTACCATGGTGTCTGAGGAATTACAAATATTATTTTTCTTCATTATTACTATCCTTCCTTTACTTTAAGCCTGTCCATGATTACTGCAAATGCAACAATAAGCCCCATTGCAACCTTCTGCCAGTACGAATTCACCTGCATTAAACTCAGTCCATTATTGATAATTCCAATAGCAATAATTCCAACGATCGTATTAGTTATTCCTCCATATCCTCCCGATAAATTAGTGCCGCCCATGACTGCTGCTGCAATAGCAAACAATTCATACCCCTCTGCAGCGCCTGGCTGAGCAGTTCCGATTTTTGAAGAAAGGCAAATACCTGCAAATGCGGATAATCCAGAACAGATCATGTATACAGAGGTTTTAATCTTCCACGAACTTATTCCACTTAACTTTGCAACTTCTTCATTGCTTCCTACGGCATACACGTGTCTGCCATATGCCGTTTTGCTGAGTACGATGTGCGATACCAGAAGGACTACTACTGTTAAAATAACGATAAATGGTATGGGACCCATATATCCCTGGCCTATCCATGTAAAGTTTTCAGGCAGACCATATATCGGTTTGCTGTTCGTCAAAATAAAACATATACCTCTTGCAATATTCAGCATCGCCAATGTCGCAATAAATGGAGCCACTTTAAATTTACATATTAAAATAGAAGAAAAACCTCCGCATATAACTGCAGCTACTATAGAAAGCAGAATTGATATAACTAACATTATAGGAACCCCGGCTCCGGGTATCAGCTTAATTAACATGGCGCCCACGATCCCCGTCAGAGCACATACAGCCCCAACTGAAAGATCAATTCCCCCTGTCAGCAGGATAAACGTCATTCCTGTTGCGATAAAAGCATTAATCGATACCTGAATTAACACATTAGTAAGGTTAGACCTTGATAAAAATCTCGGTTCAACCATAACAATTACAACACAAAGTAAAAACAAAAAGCCAATCAGCGCATATTCTTTAAAAATCTTTTCTAATCTTTTGTTTCCGGTTTCCATACCGCGTCCCCTCCACTAATTTATATTAGCCAGTTCCATAATGGCTTCTTCTGTAAGTTCATTCCGACTTAATTCACCCGTCACTTTACCCTCACACATCACATATATCCTGTCACAAATCCCAATAAGTTCCGGCAGTTCTGAGGATACAACCAACACACTTCCTCCTTCACTGGTAAAATCATCTATAAGCTGATAAATTTCACGCTTTGCACCTACATCAATTCCCCGGGTAGGTTCGTCTAACAGAAGTATCCTTACCCCTTTCAAAAGCCATTTGGCTATCACTATTTTTTGCTGATTTCCTCCACTTAGGTTTTTAGTTATAAACTCTTCGCCCGGTGTTTTTATTGACAGTTTTTCTATATAACTGGTACTACTTTCTTTCTCCCACTTTTTGTCTACAAAACCTCTCTTAGCCTCTTTTTCTACACTAGGTAATGTCAGATTAGACTTTACACTTCTGCCGAGCATTACCCCCTGATTTCTCCTATCTTCTGGAACCAGACCCAATCCTTTTTCGATTGCCTGTCTAGGACTTTTAATAACAGTCTTTTTTCCGTCAATCATAATGTCTCCCGACTCCAATGGTTCTGCCCCAAAAATACTCCTGAGCACTTCCGTTCTTCCTGCACCTACAAGTCCAGCTATACCCACAACTTCCCCACGCATTACTTTCAAAGAAATGTTTGCAAATTTTGTATGTCTCGAGGCATTTTTAACTTCTAAAATTACATCCTCAAATATTTTTTTACTTCTATTAATAAAAGGTCGTATCTCACGGCCAACCATTAAGGAAATCAATATTTTCTCTGTCATCTCAGACATCATTGCTGTTTTTACAAAACATCCATCTCGCAGAACAGTTACTTTATCACCAATCTCGAAAAGTTCTGAGAGTCTGTGTGATATATATATTACAGCTACACCATCCTGTCTCAATCTTCTTATAATATGAAACAGTGATTCCACTTCATGTTCAGAAATAGATGATGTAGGTTCATCCATAATTATTAGTTTTGCATTTTGGGATACTGCTTTAGCAATTTCTACCATTTGTTTATTTGCAGAACTCAGGTTCTTTACAATATCTGTAGATTTGATCTTCACATCCATTTGATCAAGTATTTTCTGAGCATCCTTGTTCATTTTTCTCTTATTTAAAAACCCGCTCTTTAACTTTATTTCTCTACCCAAATATATATTTTCCGCTACACTTAGATCAGGAATCACGCTAAGTTCCTGATGTATGACACTAATCCCTGCCTTTAATGCCTGCTTTGCATTTGAAAAATCACACTTTTTCCCTAAAAAATAGATTTCTCCACCGTCCTTTTTATATACTCCGCTAATAATTTTTATCAATGTTGATTTTCCGGCCCCATTTTCCCCAATAAGCACGTGAACTTCACCTTGCTGAATTTCCATTGTTATGTCCGTGAGTGCTTTTACACCCGGAAATTCCTTCGAAACATTTTTTAAGCTTATAACAGGTTGATTTTCGCCCATTTCCTCACCTTCCGTTATACAAAAAGGCCGCCCTTTACATCAAACATATTCTTCTGAATGTCTGTTTACCAGTTAACCACTTTCGGAAACAGGTGATATATAAGGACGACCTTATTATTAATTACTTAACTTAAATATTTTATTTCAGATATTCTTTAACATTCTCTGTGTCAATAATGTATGGTTCGATATATTTTTCCTTTGGAACTTCTTCTCCATTCACAGTCTTTACAGCCATTTCTATCATTGCTTCTCCAATTCCTTCCGGGTCTTGGGCAATATCCGCGATCCAGTTTCCGTCTTTTACAATCTCTGCAAGAGCTTCTGGATTTCCATCATATCCAACTACCTTAATATCTTCTCCCGCACCATTTATAATTGTATATGCACTCATCGCTGCCGGATCGCCTACTGCAAAGATTAAATCTAAATCCGGATACTTCACTAATAGATCCTGTGTAATAGCTGACGCTTTTTCTGCATCTCCTTGATAGTTCTGTTCATCAACCACCTTGACATCCGGACAGTTTGCCTTTAAATACTCTTTACACCCTTCGGCCCGCAACACGCAGTTTTCCACATCATCATATGTTATAATCGCAATATCTCCACCATCCGGCAGTGCCTTTTCAATCAATTCACCTGCAAGTTTACCACCAACATTCTCATCCGTTCCGAAGTGGCATAAAACTTCTCCATCAGACTTTGTAAACGCCGTTAATATCGGGATTCCTGCCTTGTCTGCTAAATCAACATAGCTTTTACTTCCTGCTGTTGAAACAGGCATTACAACAATTGCATCTACTCCTTGCGTAACAAAATCCTGCACTTGTGAGAACTGTTTTTCACTATCGGTATCTGCATCTACAAAAATTGCTTCAACCCCCATTTCTTCACATTTTTTACTCATAGCTTCTTCGACACGGTTGTAAAATACATGTGTTCTTGTAAATACAGATATTCCAATTACAATATCCCCATCCTCTTTTCCTGTTGCCTCAACTGCATCTTCTACTACGTCCTCTGCCTCCTTTTTCGTATCATCTGGCCTTGAACACCCTCCTAATACTCCCAACAGCATTACCAGCACCAACATGAAACTTACAATTCTTTTCATCTTTCATTTCTCCCTTTCGTTTTATTTTATTTCATTTCATTTACTTGTATTATAATCAGCATTGTTAAATATGTCAACATACATTTGCGTATAGCTATTGTTTTTTTACGTTTTTACCAATTTTATTGCGTTTCATTTATTAATTCCTTTTGTTTTTTCGTCATTCTAAATAATTTTTTATAAAATTCCATTTTGTACCAATTCAATTTGTATTATTATTTTTTATATGTTACAATAACTTACATAAATATAAAAGCCGAGGTATTATTATGTTATATGCTGAAAGAAAACGTAAGATTTTAGAGTATATTCATCAAAAACCTTCTGTAACCGTTACTGAACTTTCTGAAATTTTTTCTGTTTCCGGTGTGACCATAAGGAAGGTTCTCAATGAACTCAGCAAAGAAGGTAAAATTGAACGCACACACGGCGGTGCATTAAACATTTCTCCCAGCCAGCATGAAGAAATAGAGTCGGCTAAAGAAGTCGTTAATAGTGATTTCAAATCAGAGATCGCTGAAAAGACACTTCGTTTTATCATTCCTGGAGATAGTATTATTATTGATGCCGGCTCAACTACGTTAGAACTAGCAAAAAAAATTGTTGAAAACCAAATATACAACTTAACTATTATTACGAATGCTTTCAATATTGCTGAAATCTTTAGGGAAAACAACAAATACAATCTCATTTTCCTGGGCGGACAGTACCGTCAAGGAATTTTATCCTGTGTAGGTCCACTTACGCTTTCCACTCTAAATACTTTACATGCAGATAAATGCTTTCTGGGTGCTAATGGCATTAGCCTGGAATTTGGGTTCACTACTCCAAATATCCTAGAAGCCGAGGTAAAGAAAGCTATGATCCGTAATAGCAGTGAAAGTTTTATGTTAGCTGATTCTACAAAAATCAGTAATGTTTTTCTTTCTAAAATCGCAGATATCTCTTCCATTGATTTTCTAATTTGCGATTCTAGTTTAAAACCCGAGCTTCGCAGCCAGCTTTTAACTTTAGGGATAAATGTAAAATAAAGTTTCAGAAAATATAGAATAGAAATTTTACAAATTGTGAAAAGAATTAAACGGAGGGATTTGGCAAGATGAATACCCAGTTTATTCAAAAAATCTTTATTGACTGGAATAAGATTCACCCATACAGCTATTTAAGGAATATTGAGGCCATCGCTGGCTTGGAGAGCCTGGACTTTCACAAACCCATCACCTTCTTTGTAGGAGAAAACGGAAGCGGCAAGTCCACCATGTTAGAAGCCACTGCGATCGCCTCCGGCTTCAACCCGGAAGGGGGTACAAAGAACTATTCCTTTTCAACGTATGACTCTCATTCCGAATTATGTGACGCGCTTCGGATTTCCAGAGGATACCGCAAGGCCCGCTGGGGATATTTTCTCCGTGCAGAAAGCTTTTATAATGTTGCAACAAAAGAAGAGGAATACGCTGATCCGTCACACCCTTCCGAGGAATTGCACAAAAAATCACACGGTGAGAGCTTCCTGGCAATTGCCCAGCGGCAGTTAAAGCCAAACGGTCTATACTTTCTCGACGAGCCTGAGGCAGCATTATCTCCCCAAAGACAGTTAACGCTGCTGATGGAAATACACGAATGTGCCCGCCAGGGATCACAATTCATTATCGTGACACACTCCCCCATTTTACTGGGAATACCAGACGCAGAAATATTCAATTTCGATGATGGGCAGATACATCCCTGCGAGTATGAAGAGACTGACAGCTATCAAGTGATGGAAATGTTTATCAATAACCGGGAGCAGATATTAAGCAGGTTGATTGAAATCAGCAATTGATGTTGGGAAGATGTTGAAAATAAGAACATTCTTAGTAAGTCATTCATAAAAAGTCTGTTTCTACTATTAAAAGGGGGGCTTGATTTCCACAGCCCCCCAATGTATAATCGAGTTAGAAAAGGTAATCAGATACAAGATCTGATGCCCTCAGTATAATTTTATATTTTTAAAATAGCATCTACTTTAGGCGGTGGGATGCTATTTCTTTTTATTATGCTGGTCTATGTAGGTCAATGCCGTGAAAACCACAAGCAGTAAAGTTAATACTTCCAGTGTATTCATAGGCCTCACCCTCTTTCTGAAACACTAGAGGGCATCAAGAAATTGCATCCTTCTCTCTTCTATTCGATTATTCTTTAGTATAGCATTCGCTATGACGTGTATCAATGTATTACAACTTCACTCATAGAAAGTCTGTTTCTACTATCAAAAAGGGGCTTGATTTCTCCAGCCCCCCAATGTATAATCGAGTTAGAAAAGGTAATCAGATACAAAATCTGATGCCCTCAGTAAGTTTTTATATTTTTACAAATAGCATTCACTTTCTCAGGGTGGGATGCTATTTCTTTTTGTTATGCTGATCTATGTAGGTCAATGCTGCGAAAACCACAAGCAGTAAAGTTAATACTTCCAGTGTATTCATGGACCTCACCCTCCTTCCAAAAAACTAGAGGGTATCTAGAAATTGCATCCTTCTCTCTTCTATTCGATTATTCTTTTAGTATAGCATTCGCTATGACGTGTATCAATGTATTACAACTTCACTCACAAGTCTGTTTCTACTATCAAAAGGGGGACTTGATTTCTCCAGCCCCCCAATGTATAATCGAGTTAGAAAAGGTAATCAGATGCAAGATCTGATGCCCTCAGTTGTTAAATACTTATTGAAATAGCATCCAACTTTCTCAGGGCGGGATGCTATTTCTTTTTATTATGCTGATCTATGTAGGTCAATGCTGTGAAAACCACAAGCAGTAAAGTTAATACTTCCAGTGTATTCATGGACCTCACCCTCCTTCCAAAAAAACTAGAGGGCATCTAGAAATTGCATCCTTCTCTCTTCTATTCGATTATTCTTTTAGTATAGCATTCGCTCTAACAAGTCTCAATGTACTACAACTCCACTGAAAACCAAATATTCTACTTGACTTATTTTTAAAACGCGCTATAATAAAACATATGTTGCAGAACAATAGTTTCAAAACAGGACAGGAGGGTCCGTTATGCCGCCAAAAGCGAAGTTTTCAAAAGAGGAAATCATTCAAGCCGCCTTAGATCTCGTCCGTGAGGATGGTATTTCTAATCTGACAGCCAGAGCCTTAGGCACAAGGCTTGGCAGCTCGGCAAGGCCGATTTTTACAGTTTTTCAGAATATGGATGAGGTTCAGCAGGCAGTGATTAAAGCCGCTAAAAGCCTTTACACCGGGTATATTCGCGAAGGTCTATCTGAAACACCCGCCTTTAAGGGCACAGGAATGCAGTATATTCTCTTCTCCATTCATGAGCCAAAGCTGTTCCAGCTGCTTTTTATGAAGGAACAGGTCAATATCCCTGATCTTTCCGGAGTCTTAGTGTCGATTGACGAGAACTATGATGAGATTCTTGCATCTGTGAAAGATACCTATAAACTCAGCGATGAGGCTTCCCAAAAGCTGTATCAGCACTTATGGATCTACACACACGGGATCGCCTCGCTCTGTGCCACGAACATGTGCAGGTTCACAGAGGAAGAGATCAGCAAAATGATAACTGAGGTATTTATAAGTCTTCTAAAAGAAGAGAAAGCAGGCAAATGTTATGATTGAAGTGAAAGAAGTTCAAAAATTCTATGGAAATAATGAAAACCGTTTCCAGGTCTTAAAGGGCATCAGCCTGAAGATCAAAGACGGCGATTTTGCCGTGATCCTGGGTACATCCGGTTCCGGTAAATCCACCCTTTTGAACACGATCTCAGGGCTGGAATCCCCGGACTGCGGTCAGGTTCTTTATGATTCCACAGATCTCACCACTCTTTCCGATCAGGAACTGACCAGGTTCCGGAGGGAAAATGTCGGCTTTATTTTTCAGCAATATTATCTCCTGCCGAATATGAATGTAGACAAAAACGTGAAGATGGGCGCCGATCTGGCGGGGAATAAGGACTACAAAGAGATCATCGAAGCGGTCGGGCTGGGCACAAAGCTGGATAAATACCCCAGCGAATTAAGCGGCGGGGAACAGCAGAGAACGGCAGTGGCAAGAGCCCTTGCCAAAAAACCTAAGGTCTTATTCCTGGATGAGCCGACAGGCGCTTTAGATGAGGAGACAGGCCGACAGGTACTGGATTATATCTGCCGCCTGAAACAGAAGCTGGGATTTACTATCCTTATGGTAACACATAACCAGAATATTGCGGAGATGGCAGACACTGTGATCAAAATGAACAGCGGAAGGATCTCTGAGATCTATACAAATACAGCCACAAAAACCGCTTATGAGATAGGATGGTGATGAGATGGTAGTCGGAATCAAAGATGCCGCGAAGCTGATCGGGATATCGATCATGTCCTGCTGCGCAGTGCTTGTATGTACGATGTTTTTAAACTTCAATCTGGATATTGCCGGTATCAAAGACGGTATCACCTCTGAACAGGTGATGGCATTCTACAATGCCCAGGTCTCCAGCGGAAAGGTCGTCAGTCTGATCAGCGGGGGCTGCCTGCTCCTGACGTCAGTAATTATGCTGCTTTTCTATATCCGGCATTATATTGACACTCATAAAAAAGAGCTGGGCATACTAAAGGCTTTAGGGTATTCCAATTGGAAAACTGCGAAGAATTTCTGGGTATTTGGCGTCACTATCTTTTTCGGCACCGGGACCGGCTTCTGCGGCTCTTTTCTGATCATGCCGCTTTTCTACGAAATGCAGAATGAGGATAAAATCCTGCCGGAAATCACAATACATTTCCACCCGGAGCTGCTGCTATACCTGGTCATCCTGCCCACAGTCCTGTTTACCGCTCTTTCTGTCTGTTACGCCTGTCTTAAACTAAGAAAGCCCGTGTTGACCCTGTTGAAAGAAAATACACAGTCCTCATCCAAGGCTAAATCAAAAGCGAAAAAGGAGAAACACAAGGAACAGAAGGAATTTTCATTTTTAGAAGAACTGAGAAGAAACACACTCCGAAGCAAGAAAACTCTCACTTTCTTCATCCTCTTTGCCTCCTTCTGTTTCTCGGCAATGACGCAGATGTCCTTTGGCATGGAGGAGCTGGCAAGCGCCATGATGGGAGTGATGGTCCTGGTGATCGGCATCGTCCTGGCCTGCACAACACTTTTCCTTGCGATCACGACTGTAATAAACGGCAACACAAAGACCATTGCCATGATGCGTACATTCGGATACTCACAGAAGGACTGCTGTCAGTCTCTTCTCGGAGGATACCGCCTTATGGCTTATCTTGGCTTTGCCATCGGAACCGTATATCAATATGGCCTGATCCGGCTGATGGTTGATGTCGTATTCCGGGATATCCAGGACGTACCGAAATACGAATTTGATGTTCCCGCAATGCTCATATCCCTCGTATTTTTTATCCTCATTTATGAAGTCATCATGCACTGCTATTCTGAAAAAATAAAGAAGATCTCGGTGAAGGAAATCATGCTTGAATCTTAATGTTTCCTCTGGTCATTCAGATCATAATATGTTTTAATAAAAGGAGCATTCATGGACACCGTTCCATGAGTGCTCTCTATAATACCAGCTACATTGCGGCGCTTTCAAGCTGCATTTAAAACCGTTCATAATAATCAGGAGGATGAGACAACACGATGGGAAAGATCAACCGGGAAGACATGCTGGAACTGACCAGACGCATGACCTTCAAAAGAAATTGTTTCAGCAGGATCGCTGGCGCGTATATTGATGAAGAGGGATATATAGACGGAACCTTTAATACCCACTTTCTAAAATTATCCCCCGCAGACCAGACCACGAATCTGGCAAATGCCAAGGCGGTTCCTTTTTCGAACACAAATGTGAATCTAAAAGAATATCAATTTACAAAGGAATCCCAAAAACCCGGAGACCTTTGGCAGCTTTTGATGGGACTCAAGGCCTGTGAGTTAAAAAATGATGCTCTGCTTGATGTTTTTTACGAGTACGTCAGCGAGCGTTATCATTCTAAGAAGCCATACGCAGTTTACCTGTTTTTCGGAAGCTACGATGTCCCCCTCAAGGCAAAAGACAAGGAAGAGATGTGGGAATCTGAGGAGGTCTACCAGTTTATGATCTGCACGATCAGCCCCACCTACGGTGATTATCAGGTGGATGCCCCTGAATATGGTTTCCTTTTCCCGGCATTCAAGGACCGCAGCGGGGATGAGCATTGGATCAATATCTTCCATGCGGATGAGAACTGTACACATGACGTATTATTTGACGGAAAGCTTTTGGAGGTGTAAGCATGACGAATCTTGAAAACGGCCATTACAGATTTTTAAACCGTGATGTGATCAAATACATCGCCATGTTCACGATGCTGTTAAACCATATTGCCTCCGTAATTCTTGATCCGGATACCCCATTATACTTTCTGTTAACTGCCATCGGATATTTTACCGCGATCACAATGATCTATTTCTTAATAGAAGGTTATCATTACACACATTCCAAAAAGGTATATATCACGCGCCTCTTTCTCTTTGGCCTGATATCCGAGATTCCTTACTGCCTCGCTTTTACACAGGGCAGAACCATCCGGTTTGTCGGGTTGAACATGATCTTTACACTTTGTTTATGTTTTGCACTGGTTTGGATCAAAGAAAATATAGAAAGCAGCGGATTAAGAAGCTTTCTGTCCTTTGTGATCATTATTTTCAGTGTCATATGCGACTGGGGAATGTTAGCTCCTATTATCACGATCTTCTTCCTCCATGCAGGAGATTCCAGGAAGAAAATCAAAACAGCTTTTCTTAAATCAGTGCTTCTCTTTGGAGCCTATTACTTCCTGACCGGGCTTGCAATGCACCGCCCCCTGGCCTCAAATGTTATATTTACACTGCTGAGTATGCTGGGTATGGGACTGGCCGGGTTTTGCATTTTGTACCTCTATAATGGGAAGAGAATGGAATCAGGAAGAACCTTCTCGAAATGGTTTTTCTATCTCTTTTATCCGGTACACCTGTTGATCCTGGGACTGATCCGGCTATTTGTTCTGTAACTTGACCCCGGTCTCGTTGAGCATCGCGATCAACAGCCCGTATTTAAACTCCTGGATCTCTCTTTGTTCTTCTAGTACAATGCCGATCACGCCCTTCACATCGTCTTCCCCCTGAATGGGCAGATACATTGCTTTCGCCGTAGGCAGGGTGTGGGTGCACGCCCCTGCCCGGTGATGGTTTGCAACGACCCATTGTACGACTGCCTTTTCCTGCAGATTGACGGATTTCTTTAACTCCTCTTTTTCAATTCCCTTCCTTGGAAACAGCAGCGGCTCCTCTAATAAACCGTTTTCTTTTACCGGATAAACCAG
Organism: Faecalicatena sp.; assembly: GCF_058819085.1. Classification (NCBI taxonomy): domain Bacteria; kingdom Bacillati; phylum Bacillota; class Clostridia; order Lachnospirales; family Lachnospiraceae; genus Faecalicatena; species Faecalicatena sp. Next base: position 79,002 of record NZ_JBZUUL010000025.1, on the reverse strand, counting down.
TAAAGACAGATTCAGCAATTTTCCGGCCTGCACAGCAGTCTCATTCCATACCTCCCCATCTGACCTGCACCTTCTAAGCTTCTGGCTGTTTTCCAAAAGGATCTGGGTGCGGTATGCCTTTTTCGCATTTTCCCTGCTCTGCTGTTTCAGCTTCCGAGTCATCGTGGCTGCAAAAAGCCCTACAATAAACAGCATTACAAACGTGGTCGGATATCCCCGGTCATAAGCTTTTAAGGAAAAATAAGGCTTTGTGTAGAAGAAATTAAACGCCAGCACTCCCACTGCCGACGAGTATACTGCATAGATCCGATTGTCTGCAATATAGGAGGACAAAAGAACTCCAAGTATATAAATCATGATGATATTGGATTCCGGCAGATTGAGCCGCTTAAGGACATAGGCCCCAAACGTTGTAAGGATCATCACAGCAGTGATCTCAGACAGATCCTTAGCAGCCGCCCTCCAGTCACCTTTATGTTTCCGAAAAATCAGCTTTTTCTTATGCGGCTCTTCCCCTTTGATATCAGGGATCACATATACATCAATATTCGGTGCCATACAGCTTAATTTTCCCAGGATTTCCGTGCCCGGTTTTTCTAAGAAGAACCTGTGATTTGTCCTTCCGATGACTACTTTGGAAACATTGCTTATTACCGCATATTCCGCAATCTGCCGGCCCACATCTTCCCCGAATACGGTAACGATCGAGGCCCCCAGCGTTTTTGCCAGTTCGATATGATCCTTTAGGCGTTCCTTCGTCTGATTATCTGCCTCCTGCATTGCCAAAGTTTCCACATAAAGACCGGTAAACTGACAGCGAAAAGCATACGCCAGCCGGGAGGCCGCCCGGATGACCTTTGCGTTGGAAGAGGCCGCTGAGATACAGACCAGGATATGCTCCCCGGTGTGGTAATTCCGGTCTCCCCAGACACTGCGTTCCTCCTCTGCGATCCGTTTCACCCGTTCCGCCATCCTGCGGAGTGTGATTTCGCGGAGTGCAATGAGCTTCTCTCTTCTGAAAAAATGTTCCAGCGCCATGTCTGCCTGCGCTTTCTGATAGATCTTTCCCTCTTTCATCCGCTCGATCAGGCTCTCCGGCTCAATATCAATGATCTCCACCTGGTCAGCATGGTCGAACACACGGTCAGGAATCCGTTCCTTTACATCAATCCTGGTGATATTCCCCACCAGATCGTTTAAGCTTTCCAGGTGCTGAATATTCAATGTTGTGTAAACATTGATCCCTGCACGCAGAAGTTCATTCACATCCTGATACCGCTTTTCATTTCTGCTGCCCTTTACATTGGTGTGAGCCAGCTCATCCACCAGAATGAGCCGGGGATGCCTTTTTAGCGCCGCATCCAGGTCGAACTCCCGGAATCGGACTCCCTTATACTCAGATTCACAGAATGGGATCCTTTCTAATCCCTCGGTCAGCTTCTGGGTATCCGGGCGGTCATGGGGTTCGATATAGCCTGACACCACATCTATATTGTGCTTTTTTGCCTCATGCGCTGCCTCCAGCATCGTATATGTTTTACCGGAGCCTGCCGCATATCCCAGAAAAATCTTAAGCTTTCCCCGGGTCCGCCTGTCTTTCTGTTCCTCCTCATATTGAAGCCTTTTCAACAATATCTCCGAATCGGGTCTCTCCTTTTCCATCCAAATCCTCCTCACGCACCAAAGAGGACAGACAAAACATGCCTATCCTCCCGCAGTCTTCACAATGGTACCTATCGTGATCCCATCTCCTTCGCCACAGCGAGATTACATTTTAACACATTCACACGCTCTTCCCCGAAGATCCCGAACAGCTTGTGCTCCGTATTCTCTTCCACGATCTCCTTCACCCTTTCTTTGCTAAGACCAGAGTTCTCTGCTACGGTATTGATCTGTATTTCAGCAGCTTTCGGGCTGATATGGGGATCCAGCCCGGAACCCGAGGCTGTTAGGAGGTCGGAGGGGATCTCTTCCTTCTCCACATCCGGGTGAGATGCAAGAAATTCTTCCAAATCCGCTTCCATACGCTCCTTTAACGCCGGATTCGAATTCCCGTAGTTAAAGCTCCCAGATGAAACGCCGGCATATTCTCCATTTGCTTTCTGTTCTTTCGTATAAGTATTATAATTGACAGAAGAAACCCGGCCCCGAAAGAAATACTCAGCGGTAAAATCCTGCCCTACTAAGGCGGAGCCCACTGCCTCCTCCCGATCTGATGTGGGGCTGCCATCCTCATCGATCAGATTTCCATTGGCCTTGTCTTTCATCACCACCTGGCTGACTCCGGTCACAGCCAGCGGATAGGCAAAGGAACAAAGCGCCATCATAACTATGCAGAAAGCAATGGCTTTTCCTATTGATTTTATGAAATTTTTCATGTCTTCTCCTCCTAAATCCCAAGCAGGTGTAACATCGGAGCCACCGCCAGGTCAATCAGCTTAATTCCCACAAAGGGAACAATGACGCCGCCGGCTCCGTAGATACTCATATTTTTCAACAGCAGCTTTTCCGCCTTCATGGGACGGTACTTTACCCCTTTCATGGCGATCGGGATCAGGCAGGGGATGATCACTGCATTAAAGATCAGTGCGGAAAGGATCGCACTTGCAGGTGTTGCCAGATGCATGATGTTTAGAATCTGCATCTGCGGAAGTACCAGCGTAAACATGGCTGGCAGGATCGCAAAATATTTTGCGATATCATTAGCAATACTGAAAGTGGTCAAAGAACCTCTCGTGATCAACAGCTGTTTTCCAATCTCCACGACTTCCAGGATCTTTGTCGGATCCGAATCCAGGTCCACCATATTCGCGGCCTCTTTTGCAGCCTGGGTACCCGAATTCATAGCAAGCCCCACATCCGCCTGGGCCAGCGCCGGCGCGTCATTGGTACCGTCCCCGGTCATGGCAACCAGTTTTCCCTCTGCCTGCTCCTTTTTGATCGCCTGGATCTTATCCTCCGGTCTACATTCTGCAATAAATCCGTCCACTCCGGCCTCTTTTGCGATCGTAGCCGCTGTCAGTGGGTTATCACCGGTACACATGATCGTCTTGATCCCGATTTCCCGAAGCCTTGCGAAACGCTCTGCCAGTCCCGGCTTCACAGTATCTTTTAAATAGATCACTCCGTAGATCTGGCTGTTCACACATACCACCAGAGGCGTTCCGCCAAGGTGTGAGACCTCCGTTACGATAGCCTCCAGATCAGGAGGAATGCTGCCGCCAGCCTCTGCCACATAAGAGATAATTGCATCACCCGCACCTTTTCTGATGATGGTGCCATCCGGCAGGTCCACTCCGCTCATCTTACTCTGGGCTGTGAATTCGATAAACTGCATCGGTCCGGCCTGATCTAAGTCCAGCCGGCATCCCATCTGTCTGCCCAACTCCACGGTCGATTTTCCCTCCGGCGTTTCATCTGGTAAAGAGGACATGACTCCGTACCTGATCAATTCCTGTTTCTCGATCCCTTTTACCGGATAAAACTCCGCCGCAAGACGGTTTCCAAAGGTAATGGTCCCCGTTTTGTCCAGGATCATAGTATCCACGTCGCCGCAGGCCTCTACTGCCTTACCGGACATTGCGATCACATGAAAACGCGTCACACGGTCCATCCCTGCAATACCGATCGCGGAGAGAAGGCCGCCGATCGTGGTCGGGATCAGGCAGACCAGCAGTGCAATAGCCCAGGAGACCGGAATTTCCGTCCCCAGATAACCGGCAAATGGATATAAGGTGATCACAACGATTAAAAAAATCAATGTCAGCACGATCAGCAGCGTATTTAAGGCGATCTCATTCGGTGTCTTCTGTCTGGACGCCCCCTCGACAAGGGAGATCATCTTATCCAGAAATGACTTTCCAGGCTCCGCCGCGATCCTGATCTTCAGCCAGTCGGACACAACTGTAGTTCCACCCGTAACCGAAGAAAAATCTCCCCCTGCTTCCCGGGTGACCGGTGCAGATTCGCCTGTGATGGCGGATTCGTCTACCGATGCGATTCCCTCGATTACCTCCCCATCATTCGGGATCATTTCCCCTATTTTCACCAGAACAATGTCTCCCTTTTTTAGTTCTGATGCATTCACGATCTTTTCTTCTCCCTCACCAAACAGCAGCCTTGCCTTTGTATCCTGCTTTGTCTTTTTCAGAGAAGCAGCCTGTGCTTTCCCTCTCCCCTCTGCCACGGATTCTGCAAAGTTTGCAAACAATACCGTGATAAAAAGAACAACGGTTACGATTCCATTATAAACTCTGTACCCCTCACTTCCTCCAAACAGTGTGGGAAAAACTGTCAGGACCAGCGTCATAAAAAATCCGAATTCTACCACAAACATCACCGGATTTTTTATCATATATCTCGGATCTAACTTTTGAAAAGAGCCGATAATGGATGATCTCAGAATATCCCGGGTAATAAATTTTGTCTTTTCCTGCTTTGCCATGTCTTTTCACTCCTTTTCCTTCTATTCATCCAGCCTACATCCACAGCGACAGATGTTCTCCGATCGGCCCAAGCGCCAGTGCCGGGAAAAATGTCAATGCTGCAAATATATAAACGATAAATACAAGGATGATCATAAATGTGATATTATCTGTCCTCAAAGTGCCGGGGGACTCGTTTACCTTCCTCTTTGCCAAAAGTGAGCCTGCGACTGCAAGCTGAGCCGCGATCGCAATGTATCTTCCAAAAAACATTGCCAGGGCGGTCGTTATATTCCAGAATACACTGTTGTCCTTAAGGCCTTCAAAACCAGAGCCGTTATTTGCCGCGGAGGAAGCATACTCATATAATACCTGGCTTAATCCATGAAATCCGGGATTGGTAATCCCATCAAGTCCGGCCTGCATAGATACCGCAAGAGCTGAAAATCCCAGGATCAGAAGCGGATGGATCAGAATGACCACAGCCACCAGCTTCATTTCTTTTCCTTCGATCTTCTTGTTCAGGTATTCCGGCGTGCGCCCTACCATCAGACCGCAGATGAATACGGCAAGTATGACATACATGACCATATTCATCAGCCCGACGCCTTTACCGCCGAATACGCAGTTTAACATCATGTGCAGGAGCGGCACCATGCCGCCAAGCGGAGTCAGTGTGTCATGCATATTGTTAACAGTACCGGTCGTAAAGGATGTGGTCACCGTAGTAAATAAGGACGACTGCGCCACGCCGAACCGCACCTCTTTCCCTTCCATGCTCCCGGCACTCTGGTCGATTCCTAAGTCACTGATGATGGGATTCCCGGCCATCTCGGCATGATAACAAAGGGTAAGGCCGATAGCAAAAATAATTGCCATTGCTCCGAATACGACGGCTCCCTGTCGGCCCATCCACACTTTTTTATTTTTCAGTAATGAGGCAGTCATGCTCCCTATTGTCTCTGCCTTCTTTTCCCTATGCCTGTCTATGAGCATATGTCCAAAGGTAACAACACAGGCTCCGGGAAGCAGCATCATAGAGATCAGCTCCACGATATTGGAAATGATGGTCGGGTTTTCGAAAGGCGTGGTGGAATTTGCCCCGAAGAAGCCGCCTCCGTTCGTTCCCAGATGCTTGACCGCCTCTAACGCAGCCACAGGTCCCATTGCCAGGTCCTGCAATTTCCCTTCTATCGTATGTATTGTAAAGCTTTCACTCAGCGTCTGCGGTGTACCCTGGCTGACAAGGATCAGGGCCGCAAGGAAGGAAACCGGGATCAATATGCGTGTTGTGATCCGGACCATATCCCGGTAAAAGTTACCAAGCCTCTTTCCCGCAAGCCCCCGGCAGAACGCCATGCATGCCGCATAGCCGCTGGCCGCCGAGGTAAACATCATAAAGATGATGACGCACATCTGCCCTGCATAGGAAAGACCGTTTTCCCCTGAATAATGCTGCAGGTTTGTATTTGTCATAAAACTGATGATCGTATTATAAGAAAGAGCTGCTTCCATCCCCTCTATTCCATTCGGGTTTAAAAACAAAATATTTTGTATTCTTAAAATCACATAGCCCACAAATATCATCACTGCATTGGCTGTCAAAAGTGTCAGGACGTATTTTTTCCACCCCATGTTCTCACCTTGAATGCCGCAGATCTTATAAATCAGCTGATCTATGGGGTTAAAAACTTTATCCGCAAATGTTTTCTGTTCCGTGGCAATATGATACATGTATTTCCCCATCGGGATAACCAGTATCAGGAATATTGCCAGCGTAAAAATAATTTGTAACATATCTTCTCTCCCCATCCTCTATTTTTCTTTTGGTTCTATCTGTGATTCACAGAAATCTACAAACACTTTTACCAGTAAAAAACTGCCAAGCATAACCGCCAGCATAATCAGATCCATCATTTTTATCTTCCTCCACTCTTACTTACCATGTTCTGAAAAGATTCTTTGTATTTTATTGATCTTTTTTTAGATCACGATTCCTCCTTTATCTGACAGTCTTCATCTGTATATGCACATGTGCGCACCCCTGACGGAAACATTTCGCCAAACTGGTCCAGATTATACCGCGCCGGAACATAGGCCGGGTCAAGGCCGTAGGCAGCCCGGAAATGCTTCATCGCCAAAATGTGCTTATGCTCTTTTTCCAGTAAAATTCCCATCAGATTATGGGGAACTGCTGAATGAGGCATTTTCACCATAGACATCACAATCTCCCTTTCACATTCTGAATATTCCTGTCTTGCAATCAAGGCTCTGCATTTATTTTCTAATCTCTCTGACATCATGTTCTCCTCCCTTGTTTTCTTCTTGATGGCAGTATAAAACTTTCTCTGTGAGAATGGTGTGAGAATTCAGCTGTATCGTGTGAGAATCCTGTGAGAATCTAAGAAGGGTGTGGAAATTCTGTGAAAATCTGATTTCGGTATAAGAATGCTGTGAGAGTTCGGTTTTTAACTACATATCTGGTTTGATACCACGAAAAATGGAGGCAGATACCATCGTCTGATATCTGCCTCCATGTGCACTATTTTTTCTATTTTTCTTCCATTCTGTAGCCAACCCCTATTTCCGTCCGGATATATTCCGGCTTTGCAGGGTTCTTTTCGATCTTGCGCCGGATAGATGCCATAGCAGAACGCAGCACCTGGGTATCCTCTCCATATCCTTCTCCCCAGACCTTATGTAAAATATTCTGGTAAGTCAGGACCTTTCCCTGGTTCTGCATAAACAGAAGGAGAAGCTTAAACTCCAGTGGAGAGAGGTGGATTTTTGCATCGTCTTTGTAAGCGGCATGCTTCTTCGTATCCATGCGAAGACCGCCATTGACATAGACAGCCTCTTTCAGCTGCTCACTCTGCCCTGCCTGGCTGGCACGAAAATAATGCCGGAGTGCGACACGGATCCGGGCCATCAGCTCCGTTGCCGAAAACGGCTTTGTCAGGTAATCATCTGCCCCGTCATCTAAAGCTTCGGCCTTTTCCGAATCCTGGTCCCTCGCTGAAACTATAATGATCGGAACATCCGAACGCTCCCGTATCTTATGCAGCACCTCCATCCCGTCGATATCCGGCAGTCCCAGATCCAGCAGGATCAGGTCCGCCCCTTTTTGTATCAAAGAGCGGATCCCTTCGGTTCCGTTAACTGCCCCTTCCACAGAAAATCCTGCGTTTTCCAGGGTATATACCATAAAGTTCTGTATCTGTACATCGTCCTCAATGATCAATATTTTTTGTTTCGTCATCTCTTTATGCTCCTTCTTTCAATGGCAGGCTGAATATAAATTCTGCACCCCTGTGATCGGTGCGGTTATGTCCGCTTATCGTCCCGCCATGGGCCTTTATGACCGTTTCACATATAGCCAGCCCCAGACCGATCCCCTTTTTTATATCTGGGGAACGGGTCTTTGAAGTGTAAAACATCTGAAAAATATTTTCAATGTCACAGGGTGCGATCCCCTCCCCTTCATCTCGGACAGAGACAGTGACCTCTTTATCAGAATAGGAAATCATCACCTGGATTTCTTCCTCTGGTTTTGTATGCTTCACAGCATTATCTATCAGATTAGTCACGACCTGTTCGATCAATCTTGCATCCATGGGAACGAGGTGGAACTCCTCGGGAATTTTGACCTCGATCTCCCTGTCCGGGAATGCCTTTTCAATATGTGCCACGGCGCAGCCAACTATCTCCTCCATCGCCTCCGGCTCTTTCTGTATCAAGATCTCTCCATCCCTCAGTCTGGTCAGATTAAGCACATTTTCCACCAGCGATTTCAGCCAGTCTGCATCCTGATATATCCCCTGTATCAGCTCATACCGCCGGTCCTCCTTCCCGGTCATATCCATCAGCATTTCCGATGTTCCCATAATTCCCGAGAGCGGCGTTCTAAGGTCATGGGAAATAGACCGAAGAAGATTAGCCCGGTCCCGTTCCTTCTCGATCTTCTGCCTGTCCTGGATCTGCTCTGTCATAATCTCGATTCGCTCCAGGGCAAGAGAAACATTTTCAATGATTGCATGCAGCAGCCTGCTTTTTTGCTTTAGCTTCTCTTCCGAAATACAGCCGTCGATCCTTAGTACAGCCAGAAGCTTCCCCTGTCCTCTTATTGGATAATCATAGGTTCCTTCCTCTTTCCGGTATTCTATGTCTGAACTGCTGAACCTTTTTTGCAGCTGTTCCACGCTTTCCACATGTTGATGCAGTTGTTCCTCCCCGCGCTGCTTAAGATAGATCGTGCCGCTTCTCCCTATATAAATGCATCCTGTATCCACTGAAAGCATCCTGCTTACATTTTTAATAGTCACTTTTAAAATACTTTCGATATCAGATGCATCCGAAAGGCTGTTTGCAAGCAGATAAAGCATCTGGTTCTCTTTTCCCTTTTCCATGGCTTCCTGGGTAGAGATTTTTTCCTTGGTAGTCAGTGCGCTCGTGATCAGTGCGGTGATAAGCATGATCAAAAAAGTCACCAGATAGCTGGAATCATACACCGAAAGCGTATAATAGGGTGCTGAAAAAAAGTAGTTGAAGCTCAGCAGCGAAAAAATGGAGGATGCGATGCCATAATAATACCCATATGTAAATCTTGAAACCAATAGTACATTTAAAATATAGATGACAACGATATTCGTTTCCTGGAATCCTAACCTTGTGAAAACTTTCCCCAGTATGGTCGCCCCCGCGGCCATAGCCAATACTTTACCGCAGTCTAACAGTGTCTCTTTTGCGTTATTCATGATTCTCCTCTTGACTGAATGTCCTGTATCCCTATCGCATACATTAATCTGCGGCTTGCCGCTGACCCGCCCGAAGGGCATGTATTACGGGATGCCCTTTGGATATAGTTTTTTGTTATGGTTATTCTATCACATTATTGTGGATTGTCCATTCTTTTCATTTCACCAAAATCAGGAATGACTAAATCATGCAACCTCAATGGCGGGAATTATCGTTTATCATTAAATTTTTATTGACTTTCTTTAAATAGATGCATATACTTTAATTAACAACGAAAGAATCATAACAATAGCAACTATGCATCTTAACCCCGTCCATTTACCTTTTGGGTAAAAGAAAGGAGAACGAAAATGAATGAAGAAGTGATTACCTCCCCTAAAATCCCAAGGCGTTTCCGAATTACGAAAATCTTTCTCTATATTGTCCTGATTGCCGCTTTTTGCAAAACGCTAAGAGGAATTACAGGTACTGTTTACTGTATTGTCTCCCCGGAATCCTCCTTTCATGTCACCCTCACAGATTCCGGGCGCTGTTACATGAAACACGGTCTTGGATTTGACCGCGTTCCCCTTGAATATTTAGCACTGTCTGAGGACGATTTTCCGATTGAAAATGAGAGATTATTTATTGGATCTTTTCATCTGCTGATTACATTAACAGACTTCCTGCCAGTATTCCTTATATTGATTCAGGCCTGCAGGCTTTTAAAAGCGATCTCTTCATCATACACGCCTTTTACAGAGAAAACCACAAAGCTGATCCACAGTATCGGTATCATTATGCTTTTGAAAGGCGCCCTTGGAAAATTAATCTTACAGGTACTTATGACTCGGATCAACTTTCACCGGCTGGGATTCGTAAACCCTTATGATTTGAACTGGATTGTAACCGGACTTTTGGTGCTGATACTTTCAGATGTCTTTTACAAAGGCTGCCTGCTCCAACAGGATGCAGATGAAACCTTATAAGAGACTATGTTAAAATCAAGTGACTCTACCCTATCAGGAGGCCCACTATGGCAATTATATTGAGATTAGACCGGGTCATGGCTGACCGGAAGATTTCTTTGAAGGAACTCGCCGTCAAGGTGAGAATCACGAATGTGAACCTTTCCAACTTAAAGACTGGAAAGGTGAAGGCCATCCGTTTTTCTACCCTGGATGCGATCTGCAAGGAGCTGAACTGCCAGCCCGGTGATATTTTGGAATATGTTGATGATTCAGAGAAAGCTACTCTGAGTGATACTGAAGAAAGCGATACTTTAGAAGAATAAGCATTTAGAACAGCAGTCCCACATAACAGAAAGGAACACTTATGATAAAGATAATAATTTCCCCTGCCAAAAAGATGAATGTGATTGATGAATATGACTGTGAGCTCACCCATCCGGTCTTTATGGAAGAAACCAGGTTGCTGCACACTCTTTTAAATTCCATGTCCCGTGAGGAACTAAAAAAATTATGGCAGTGCAGTGACAAGCTTACGAATCAGAATTATGACCGTCTTCACTCTTATGAGCTTGAAAAGAATCTCACCCCGGCGCTGATTGCTTATGAGGGAATCCAGTATCAGTATATGGCTCCCCATATTTTTGCAGACAGCGAATGGAATTATGTTTCAGAACATCTGCGTATTCTCTCTGGCTTCTACGGCATCCTAAGGCCTACGGACGGTGTGATTCCTTATCGGCTGGAGATGCAGGCTAAGTTGAGGACAGAAGGTGCAAAAGACCTTTATCAGTTCTGGGGGGACAGGCTTTATCAGGAATTGTGCAGGCAGAGTGACGGGGTCTGCGCAGACAGCGGATCTGTAGATGCCAATGGTAAAACTTTTGCTGCAAACTGCCTCTGTGAAGATCACAGCATGAAGAAGGAAATCCAGATCCTCAACCTGGCTTCCGCAGAATACAGTAAGACCATCCTTCCATATATCCAGGCCCCTGTATCGTGCGTCACCTGTATTTTCGGTGAACTGGTTAACGGAAAGGTAAAAATGAAAGGGACTCAGGCAAAAATGGCACGCGGAGAGATGGTCCGGTGGATAGCAGAAAATCAGATCGAGAAGATGGAAGAGATCCGGTTCTTCGACCGTTTAGATTATACATACTCAGAGGATTTTTCTACAGAATCAGAATATGTTTTTTTAAGAACTGATACAAATTGACCGATCCCCCCGGATCGTGTAATGCATACACCAGAAGAATGGCGGCTTTGATCTTCCCAAGCCGCCATTCTTTATTTCTTCATACACGCCTCATACTGCTTCACACTATTGCCCGGTGAATCACAACCTGCATTATTTGGACCTTATCGCATCATATTCATTACAAAGCGGATGTAATATCGGCTCATCTTCAATAATGTCTGAGAACCGTTTCTGCTCTTCTGCAAATACATTATCAAGATTATCATCATTTATTTTTGAAACTTCCCCGGCAACCAGATTTCCTGCGCCCTTTTTAGCCCCAAAGCGATGATATAATCCCGGAGTAAGTGTGATACTGTTACCTGGCAGGATCTCCACGATTTCCCCGGCTTTTACCGTATGGCAGATTCCATCCATATATACGTCTACGCTCTCTGACTCATAATCTATCTTCCCATCGGCTGTGGAATTATAAAGTTCTATCTCCATGATCCCGTTTCCCCGGTTAATAATATCTTCTGTCTTGTTATTATGAAAATGATATGGGATCACCTGTTTCTCATCATCCATAAATACAATGACTTTTTCGCAATAAGGTACACCTGCCTTTTCATTGTACAGGTTCCCGTTCCGCATGGTAAATAATACTGCACCTACATGTGCAAAATCCCCGGTTCCAAAATCTGTCACATCCCAGCCCAGCATCACCTCCTTCATGTTGTCTATTTTATCCCTGTTTGCATTCCACTGTTCTGGTCCCCATTCTGAGAAATATGGAAGCTTAAAATTAATTGCCTCCATGGCCGCTTTCGCTTGTTTTATTGCATTATTTATTTCGGATCTTTTCACGTCTTATGTCTCCCTTTCTGCCTATTCCTGATAAAAGATTTCGTCCATGACACTCCACAGTTCATCTTCCCGCGCACCCGCCACAGGTTCCTGACACTGATCAGTTTCCCGCAGCCATTCAGCCGTCAGCATATCTAATTTCTGCATGTCCTCTTGATATGAATCGCCGATATACTCAAAATAAGAAAATAGTAGTTCCCCTTTTAAATATATGGAAAAGTTTCTGATACCGCAGTCATTGATCGACTTTGTCACCTCTGGCCAGGGATTCGCATGAAGCTTAATATACCGTTCCTTCATTTGTGGTTTTAATTTTACGATTCTTCCGACGCGCTTCATTCTGCACCTTCTTTATCTGTTTTTTTGTTTAATCCGTCTTGACCGCTTTAACTATGACCGTTTTACACTGTAACTCCTATTTAGCCGGTGCTTCAAATTTGTCCGTCCAGGTCTTTGCGATTTCCATTGTAGCTTCCTTCTGAGTCTCTTCCACTTTATCAACATTCTCAGAAGTAATATAGAAGGAACCTGAATCCACAAGGAAATCTTCACTGTCTTTATAGGTCCATCCGTCTGTAAGCATTTTCAGTGTCACTGTTGCAAGATATGCCTGTCCCCAAGGATTCTGTGACATTGTACCGTCCAGTGCACCGCTCCTGATCCCTTCCAGGACTGCTTCATCTGTATCACATCCAATTGCATGAATATCGCTGTATTTTTCATCTGAAAGAATACTTGCCAAGGCAACTGATGGATAGTAGCATGTACTGATAAATCCATTGATCTGATCGCCTTTTGCCGCCAGAATATTCTCTACTGCTGTTACAGAAGCTTCTGATTCATCGATATCTCCGATGATCTGAACCAGGTTAACATCTGGATATTCACTGCACGCATCCTTGATAGCCTGCATTCTGGACTGTGTATTCGTGTCTGTTACTGCGCCGCACAAACCTACTACGCCGCCTTTTCCCCCCATCGCCTCGATCAGGTTTTTTGTACCATCATAAGATGCCTGGTATACATCTGTTGCAAGTGTGAGTGTTGCCTGTGAAGGGGTATCAGGTGAGCCTCCTACACAGACAACCGGCACGTCTGAACCAACCATCTTTGAGATCTGCTCATTTCCTGCAACGGGATCTGATGTCATCATATAGATTCCTTTTAATCCTTTTGCGATCAGTCCGTCCAGAATCGTATTCTGGTCATTTTGAATCCAGTCTTTCGGTGCATCAAACTGCGTTTCAGGGATTCCCAGCTCTTTCGCTGCCTCATTTGCTGCTCCCTGCATAGGGTCACTATAAGAGTTGATCGCGCCAAACACACCGCCAAAAGAATAATCCTTCTCTGATTTTCCGTCTGCCGGGCCATAAGCCACGACATCTTTCCATACACTTTTTTCATATTCTGCTGACGGACCTGCTGAATCCGTACTGCTGTCTTCACTGCTTCCGCCGCCTGCGCACCCCGTTACAAGTGAAACTGTCATTGCCATACATAAGAGCATACTGATTAATTTCTTTTTCATATCCATTTTCCTCCTATATTTTACCTTTCATAGTTTTCATTGAGACATTTATGCCAAATGGTAGAATACGGCCGTTCCTTCTTCCCATTTATGCCTAAATCACTAAAGAGCCTATAACAAAATGCTTCCCATGACTTTTGTACTCATGCTTCCATAATCTTTATTATTCTCAAGCTCCCCTTTTATTTCATTATCTTTAAATACAATGATCCTGTCTGCCAGCTGTACCAGCTCTCCCATATCAGAAGAAATCACTATGACAGAAATTCCCTGATTAGAAAGTTCATAGATCAGTGTATGGATCTCACCCTTTGTATTTACATCAATTCCAACCGTAGGTTCATCGATTATCATGATCTCTGGGTTCACACAAAGCCCCTTTGCGATACAGATTTTCTGCTGATTACCTCCGCTTAAGCTGGCTGTCTCCACAAAAATGTCCTTTGCTTTAATACTGAGTGACTTTTTGTACTTCTCTGTAATTTCGTCCTGTTTCTTATAAGAAATAAATCCGCTTTTGCTGCTGATCTCTTTTAAAGCGATAATTCCGATATTGTCGGTAATACTATGCTGGAGAAAGAGACCTTCCTCCTTCCTGTTCTCAGAAATATAGCAGATTTTATGCTTTTGAAAAGCCTCCTCATAGCTTCCTATTTTTACTTCATGGCCTCTGACCTTTAATGTTCCGTTCCTGACAGGATCGATTCCGATGATCTCTCTTGCAAACTCAGTTCTTCCGGCTCCTACGAGACCGTACCAGCCCAGAATCTCTCCCTTTTTCAGATGGAAGGATTTAGGGATCGTATTCTTTTTACTGCTGATCTTGTCCGCCTCAAGTACAACAGAGGCAGACGTAAAATCTCTTTTCGCATAAGTCTCTATCACATGTTTTCTCCCAACCATGAGCTCGATCAGCTTATCTTTATCCAGAGAGGCTGCCGGCAGGGTCGGGCCCACATTTTTTCCATCCCGGATTACGGTAATGCTGTCTGCGATTTCGAAAATTTCTTCCAGCTTATGGCTGATATAAATAATTGAGACGCCTTCTTCACGCAGCTGTTTTACTGTTTTCAGAAGGTTTTCTGCCTCTGTCAGAGAAATAGAAGCGGTGGGTTCATCTAAGAGCAGGACCTTAGAATCCAAACACATTGCCCTTGCGATCTCCAGCATCTGCTTTTTCCCGGATGTAAGCTCTTCGATTCCCTGTCCAGGGTCCAGATCCAGCCCTACCCTCTTCATGGCCTCCACTGCTTTCTTCTTCATTGCCTCTTTATCAACCAGTTTTGATCTTCCGGTTGATACATCCATAAAGCATATATTCTCAGCAACATTAAATGTATCGATCAGATTTCTTTCCTGATGCACCACGCCGATCCCCAGATCAAAGGCTTTACCGGGATTCGTTATCTTTTCCGGCATACCGCCTACTTTGACCTGCCCCTTTGTAGGTTCAAACACACCGGAAATAATATTGATCAGCGTGGATTTACCTGCACCATTTTCTCCCACCAGTGCATGGATCTCACCTTTTCTTATTTTAAAGGACACATCGTCCAATGCTTTTACACCAGGAAAAATCTTGGTGATATTCTCTAATTCTAATATGTATTCAGACATCTTTTCTCACCTTATCCTTCCTACTTTTTCATAGAACGCAGCCGGTCAAGCGCCATGATAACGATAATGACAACACCATTGATCAGCTCTGTCCAATAGACATCCACACTCAGATGAACCAGTGCATTTTCTATGATCGTCAGCACTAAAGCACCAAGAATCACACCGAACACATTGACTTTTCCACCTGCCTGTCTTGTTCCGCCGATCAAAGGCGCTGCGAATGACTGAAGCATCCAGTCAGATCCGATATCCGGCTGTGCAGTACCTACCCGCATAACTACCATCATCCCCGCAACAGCTGCGATCACACTTGCAAGGATATTGACACGCATGATCGTTCCAAATCTTGAAATCCCATATAATTCTGCTGCTTTCGGGTTTGCACCAAATGCAAGGATCTGTTTCCCCTGCCCTGTATAGCGGAACATGAGGTATACCAGTATAAGAATGATCAGCATAATAACCATGGAAGTTGGGATTGCCCCCAACTTTGTGTTACCTATCGAAACAAAGGATGCCGGGATCTTACTGACGCCGTGTCCTGTTGTGATCATATAAATGATTCCCGTAAATACAGAATTCGTTGCTAAAGTGGTCAAAAAACTGGCTACTCCGACACCTCCGTTTCTAAAGATCAACAGACCATTGATTACACCACAGGCAGCTCCTGTCAAAAGCCCGATAAGGATCGCCGCCGGAACAGGCAGCCCCGAATTCTGCATCAGCAGTCCTGCAAAAATTGCTGACATTGCTCCTGTCGATCCAATAGAAACGTTCATTCCGCCGCTTGCAATACTGATCATCTGAGAGGTTCCGACAAGGGAAGTAACTGCCAAAACTTTTAAAAGCGCACTGATATTGTCTGCTGAAAGATAATTTCTCTTTATGATACACATGACTGCGATCATACAGATAATAATGAGAGATACGCTGAATCCGTTTGATTTCCTGATCTTCTTAAAATCCATGTCTATCCCTCCTTCTCAACTGCATTCTCAGCCTGACTTGTCATCATTTTTTTCCTCATCCTGTCCACTTCATATGCCAGGAGAAGAATGATACCTACTGCTGCATTTGTGGCATAGGAGCTGACTCCCCATAACACAATTGCATTGTTGATCAGGACCATCAGGAAACCACCCAAAAAAGTACCAACTACATTTACTTTTCCACCTGAAAGCAATGTACCTCCCAATACGGGAACCACAAATGAGGTCAGCATCCAGTCATCTCCTATGGAAAGCTGTACGCTTCCAAACCGCGATACCTGAAGAATTGCCGCTGCTGCGCAGAGAACCCCGCTCAGACAATGACCCGCGATCACCGTTTTGTCAAAATTTACTCCGGAATAGACTGCTGCCACACCATTTGACCCGCAGGCCAAAAGTTTTTTTCCCAGTTTTCTATAGCGTATGATCACAAACATGATAACGCTCACCAGTACTGCGATAAAAATAGTTGCAGGAAACAGGTTTAGAATCTTTATATTCCCAAATGACTTAAACTCCTCACTCAGCTGTGAAAATGGCTGTCCACTCGTGATAACCAGGGCAAGTCCCTTATAAAGGCTCAACAATGCCAGAGAAATGATAAACGGATTGATTCCCGATTTCGTGATCAAAATCCCCTGTAAAAGCCCCTGAATGAGTCCGGCGCCACATGCGGCCATAATACAAACCGCCGCCGGCAGCCCCCAGTTTTGCATGGCAAATCCAAAAACGACACTGGACAGAACTCCTATGGAGCCTACCGCCAGATTCATCTGCCCTAGTGACAAAACAACCATTTGTGCCAGACCGACGATAACGAAAATAGGTACTGACTGAAATACTGAATACATATTATAGGAAGATAAAAACCCTTCGCTCGTTGCCGCCAAGATTGTAAAAATCACAATAATAGGCACGATAACGCTGGATAGATCTGCCTGTAACAGTTGTTTTACTTTCTTCATGTCTCTCTCCTCTTCCTTTATTTTCCTGAAATCAACTGGTTGATCTCCATTCGTATTTTACTAAGTGCATTCACAGGTGTCTCTTTCTTAAAGACAGCTTTCTTGATTCCTCTTGATATGACCTCATCTACGAGCTCTGTATTGATAAGCCGCCTCTCGCTGTCCATGATTTCCTCGCGCAGGCTCCCCATCTCTACTTTTTCATTTACCATATTCAGCCAGGGATAACTCAACTTTAACGTATCATCGTGAAATACCTTTGTTGTGGGCACACACCCGCACAAACGCATATTCAAGATGGCTGTCTTATCATTCAGATTCCACTTAATAAACTCGTAACACTCTCTGATATGATCAGAAAATTTATTAATGCCCAATGCCCATCCCCCCAGCATGGGCCTATGTCCCGGCAGGGGCACCGCTTCTATATATTTCTCATAGGTATTTCCTTCTACTGAGTACTTTCCGGGCTGATAATGAGACGCAAACCCCTGAGCCATCGGAATCTCCCCCTTTAAAAGCATTTCAAAGATCTCATCCCAGAAATATCCTTCTGTCCCCTCCGGTATATGTTCAAAGGTAGTGACCAGATTCTCCAGCGCTTTTACATTTTCCTCACTGTCGATCACGACCTTTCCCCACCTGTCTGCTATTTTTCCGTGGAACGCCCACTGCCTGGGAAGGAATTCATTGATCAGTCCGATCGGCTCTAATGCACTTGCCGCGGTCCCATAGCGGAAGGGAGATCTCGGATTTACACTCCGGTCAAAAAACTCTGCAATGGTATTAAAATTGGACCATGTACCAGGCGGAGATAATTCATACCCATACATGTTCATGAATTGTGACTTCATATCCTGATTCGTAAAAATATCTTTACGGTAAAGCAGAATCTGAGTGGTTGCTATGATCGGGAAAATATGTATGCCCCGGTCATATTTATAAAATGCTTTTGTAATTGCTTTCGGATACCGTCTAAGCAGATTATCTTCCTTTACCTCCTTTGACATATCCGCAAATACATTATTAGAAAGTACGCTTCCCATCCAGGGGAGGTCAAACATGTAGATATCATATTCCTGTGACTGGGCTGCAAATTCTTTTTTCAACTGTTCTCTTAATTTTGTGTAGCCCTGCTCGTGAAATTCTACTTCAATCCCACACTGCTTCTTAAAACTGGCAGCCAGTTTTTTCAAGGCTTCCGATGCATCACACCGATAGGTCAGGACTTTGAGCTTTTTCTCTGTTTTTAAGTTTATTCCGATTTCAGGAGAGCTGTAATTTTCCTTTGAGTTAATATAGATCGTATTCCGCTCGGGCAGATTCCTATGGGACAGCATCTCATTCATCTTCTCGCCCGCCTGCTTTCCCATTAGAATAGCATTTCTTCCGTATTGAACCATATTCTTCTGAATATCAGTCATGTACCATTTTTCTCCGGCAAGGGCATGGATACAGATATCTGCCTTTAAAATATTACAGACCTCTACACATATCTCAGCGAATTCGATAGAAGATACTATAATATGATCCGGTCTGGGGCTAAAGCTCATAATGCTTCGATAAATATGATCAAAAACAGCTTCCCTGTTGATTTCTTTGATAACCTCAATATCCTCATTTCTCGATTCCCGGGCTGCCAGATAGCCCTCCGCACAATCCTTTTCATTAGAAAATTCCTGTTTCCCCAGAAGCACCTTTATCTCTGCCTGAGCATCCTTTTCAAGCAGCCCGGCAGTGATATCATAGACCAGGTCTTTATTTTCAAACAGTACGTTACTAAAGCTCCCCTGGCCCACCTTACGTTCTACAAATACTATAGACACTCCCTTTTTCTCTATTTTCTTGTATTTCTCTATATTTGCAGCATCATTGGAAACCATGATGATTCCCAGAGCACCGATATTTACAAGCTGGTCCAGGAACTGATTTTCCAGTACGATATTGTTATGTGTCAGCTTTAATACTGTAATGAAGTCCTTCATATCCAAATACTCTGTCAGTCCCTGGTAAATATCGTTATATGGTTCATCCAGACTCGGGAATAAAATACCTATAATTTTGCTCTTCTGGCTTTTCAGGTTCTGTGCCATATAATTGGGCCGGTAATCCAGTGTTTCCATTGCCTGTTTAATAAGTAGTACCTTTTCTTCTTTTACATTTTCTCTGCCATTTAAGAAGTTCGAAACTGTTCCCACTGAAACTCCGGCTATCCTGGCAACATCCTTGATCGTAGACATATGCTCATCCTTTACTACTGCAGCTTTTTGTGAAACAGATCGATCGCATTTGCAGCCATCCCTTCCATTTCTTCAAGAGATGCCCCTTTACTGATATCTCTCCACACCTTGATATCCCGTCCTACCTCGCCGCCCATTTTGATAAAAGGCTCCATCACGATCGCTCCCTCATAATGAATCTCTTTCAATGCGGATGTGATCTCATCCCATGGCATTCTTCCATCCATCCGCGGCGGTTTTCTATTGGGCTCACCTACATGAAAATGTCCCAGGCTGTCACCAACCAGCTTTATTGCCTGTTCAAAGCTGTCTTCTTCAATATTCATATGATATGTATCCAGCAGGATCTTGCAATTTGGGCTGTCGACTCTTGAAATATAATCCATTGCTTCTTCTGCCGTATTTACAAGAGAAGATTCATACCGGTTCACCACCTCTACAGCATAAGTGATCCCTTTCTCCTCGGCGGACTTCATGATCTCCTTTACCGATTCGATCGAGCGTTTCCACTCTGCACTTTTATCCAGCACACCAAAGGTATATGTCTCATTCCATGCACCGATATCCACGCCTGAATACATCCTGCTTCCCATTTCCTGCATAATGTCAAAAGTATCTAATGTAAACTGAATTCCTGCTTTTCTGACCTTCGCATCCGGGGAAGCGAGATCATATTCCTTACCCAGTCCAACGGAGAATGTTAACTCAATCCCTGTCTCTTTGGCATGTCCCGCTATTTCATCCCTCTGATCTTTTGATAATTTCATTAGGGGAGCCGGAGCAACCTCTAAGATATCAAATCCAATTCTTTTTACCTGGTCAATCTGTCTGATAAAATCAGTATCCCAATCCCTGTTAAAATATCCAAAATGTATTCCTATTTTGTTCATAATGTCCTGTCCTCCAGTCTTGCTGATCTGCTGCCATTCCTTCAATGTTCTTATAACATTCTTACTAAATTTCACTTCTTAATCCCGGAATTAATATATAAAAATGATAACGGAATCATTTTCATAATACAATACTTTTGAAACGTAAATTCATTGAAACATTTCAATTTTCGTTTCAAAAATTTCACTGTGATAAGAAATGTTTTGCATCATATTTTTACTATACGTCTTCTACTTCTGCGAAAACTACAGGTAGATTCTTCCATACTTTTGAATCCTTATTATATTTTAAGTTTCTCCGCCAGTGACTGAACCATGGGTATATCCGTTGGGATCTCTGCCTGATAAACGCAAAAAGGACAGGAATCTGATTTCTTGATTCCTGTCCTTTTTTTGATTCATCTATAATATATATTTCCAGGCTCTCCTTCCTGCTTCACGGGCACATTCCTGCCAGCTCATTTATTACAGCCTGATCTCCTATTTCTGCGGCCCCGCCTGATGATGCATCTCCAGCGGCTTTACATTGAAGTTAGAGCGGTACTCTGTCTCATGCCAGAACATATCCTCTGCCACCAGACATTCTGGATTCAGCTCCACGCCTTCCAAAATGATCTCTTTAAACTTCTTATATCCTGCCCTGTCGATCAGGTGTCCGCCGTGAAGATATTCCGGTTTATAATCCATGACCCATGCTGAGAACTTCTGCCAGTTCTTCAAAACTGCCAGCACCACATCCTCTGTTGCCCAGTTTAGGAACATCTTTCCTGTTCTTGGTGTCTGACGTCCTGTTCTTCCTCCCAGGATCACACGGTAGAACTTCTCCGGCTGCCTGGTCCACGCACTTGCAGGACATGCCTTTACACATTCACCGCATCCGATACAGCAGCATGCGTCTTTCTCGATCTTTCCGGTATCCTCATTCAGCTTCAGCACTCTTGTGGAGCCCTTCTCACAGGCACGCACACAGGCGCCGCATCCGATACACCGCTCAGGATGGTATACCATACGGGCCACACCGATGATACCGAAATCACACAGATGCGCCTTGTTACAGTCATTCGGGCATCCCGCAATATTGATCTTAATGTGGTAATGGCTTGGGAAAATGATCGGCTCGATCTTCTTTGCCAGCTCAAATGTATTGCAGTTACCGCAGATACAATGATAGTTTCCGATACATGCCGTGATATTACGTGCTCCGATCGTAGGATATCCGCTCTTTGGATCCCACTCTGCCGGCTCATGGGAGATCATATTCATATCAACTTCACAGTCTTTGGCATCTACTTCCTTGATATATGCCTCCAGATACTCGTTGACTGCCGGGATATTCTCATAGGGAATCCCTGTAATATCAAATGTCTGACGCGTTCCGAAATGGAAGTTTCCATCCCCCCAAGTCTTAGCAATATGTTCGATCACAGACAGATACCGTGCGTCAATAAATCCGCCCGGGACTCTCATCTGCAGCATAAAGTAGCCGGGAACCTTAGATTGGCGAAAACAGTTAATACGAACTTTTTTTACATTAATATCCTGATTCATACATCCTCACTCCTTTCTCAATCCACCAGGTCACGGGCTACTGTATAAGGAAATACCGGGCCGTCCAGGCATACATAAACTTCATCGATACGGCAGTGTCCGCATTTTCCAACTGCGCAGGACATCTTCCGTTCAAAGCTCATCCACATTTTTTCAGGCTCTGCGCCGCATTTCACAAGCTCCAGCCCTGTAAACTTCATCATCGGAGGCGGTCCGACAACAACGACTACATATTCGCCTTCAAACTGATCGAATGGGATCTCTTTTACAAATTCCGTAACAAATCCGGTTCTCCAGCCTTCTTTTGCCTCTGTGTCCAGGGCATAGGTCGTATGGAACTGCTCTTTCCACTGTTCCAGATCATTCTTAAAAATGATGCCGCCTTCATTCTTGAACCCGCTGATCAGGTGTACACCCTTCACATATCCCGGATTCTCTGCAAAATAGCGGAGCATGGAGCGTACCGGTGCCAATCCTGTACCTCCGGTAATAACAACAACATGCTTTCCCTCAAACTGGTCTATAGGCCAGCCTTTTCCGTATGGTCCGCGTAAGAACAGGTTATCACCCGGTTCTTTATGGAAGATACAGTCTGTTACTTTTCCGACGGAACGGATGGTGAATTCCAGCCATCCCTCTCCACAGGCAGATACTGAGATGGGTGCTTCTCCGATCTTCGGGATAGAAAGCTGCATAAACTGTCCATGAGCGGGACAGACCTCTGACTCAACACGGAAGGTCCATTCCTGCTCGCTTTCCTTCTTAACTGCTAAAATCTTACATGGCTTTGGTGTAACCGGATTATTCATGACAGCTCCCCCCTTCTTTTGCCAGGCCGGCTTTTATTTCCTCCACTGCCCTGCTCATCTTATTGACTGTCGCACTGATGGAGATGAACTCCGGACAGCGGTGTGTGCATCGTCCGCATCCCACACACATATGCTCTTCCCCAAAACGTGCCTTATAATCATGGAACTTATGTAATACTTTATAGCGCATACGGTCGCCCGCTGTGTTTCTTATCTCTCTCTGTCCTGCCATCTGGTCAAATCCCTCTACCTGACAGGATGCTGTCACTCTGCGGCGCTCGCCCACTTCCGGGTTGTCGCCATAGATGATATCTCTCGTCGTAAAGCAGGTACAGGTGGAACATGCTACGGTACAGCTTCCGCAGGAAGTACATCTGCCGTTGAATTCCTTCCACATCGGGTGTGATTTCAGTGCCAGGCGTACCTTCTTATCAGACAGGTCAGGCACCGTCACCTTTAGCTCATTCTCTTCCACAAATTCGGGCTCATAATCTTCCTTAGGCATTCCTTCAAAATAAGCCTCAAAATCTTCCTCTTTCACGCTTACCTTTACGCCATCTTCTGAAAAACGAAGGGCAAGTGAATAATCGTCCGTCTTATTCGTTCCCATGGAAACACAAAAACAGGTATCGTCTCCGCCGTTACATTCCATCATCGCAAACTTCACGAGGTCTTTCATCCGTTTGTAATAATAATCCTCATAGCCGCCATTCCCGGCATAGATCTTTGCCTGAATACGCTGTGCATTGATATCACAGGGCCTTGCCAGTATCAGGATCGGTTTCTTCGGATCTTTGCTCGCACGGTACTCATCCTCTGTAAAATAAAAAATCGCCTGCTGTATCGGTGTGATGACCTCCTTTGCAGGATAATCCGACTTTGTATCCCACACGATCTCACTGAAATCCACGATCTCAGCATAACGGATCACATCCGTATCGGAATAACGCCCCTCTTTCGGAAATCGTTTGGGAGCGTACACACGAAAATCATTCCGAAGTGCCGCAAGCACCCTGTCCGCCTGGGCATTGTCAAGTGCATAAGCCATTCTGAAAACCTCCTTTTTTATATCTGGTACAGTAACCATGTGGTAACCTCTATCTTCCCTGTGGTCTGCCATTATCGTATCTGAACGGAACCGTTATGATACCTGCACTGTATCAGCATATTATCCTCATCTCGTTTTGATGATTAGAATGTCTTTTTTTTAACATCCTAATAGTATTCTATCACAACCTTATCATTATATTAAATTATATATGTTTATTGTACGATAATCTTTTATTATGGTAATAAGCATAGGAATCAATATATTCCCCTTTGACAGAGACGGATAAGAGAAGTTATACTAAAAGAAATACAATTACAATACATTTAGAGCCTCATGTATCGCCAGTAATCAGGAAAAATGAATAGCTGCCGGTACTTTACCAATACTCATTATATGAAAGGAAGTGTCATGATGCCTTTATCAAATCAGAGTAAAGAATATACCACTAAATATATCTATTCCCTGCCGGAAGGAAAACGGGCTGAGCTGATAGACGGACAGATTTATTATATGGCTCCCCCGAGCCGCAGACATCAGGAGATTTTATTAGAATTAGCGAGTGTCATCCGGGATTATACAAAATCCAACGGTGGTGACTGCAGACCTTATGTTGCACCATTTGCTGTATTTCTGAATGCAGATGACAGGACGTATGTTGAACCAGATATTAGTGTGATCTGTTCACCGGATAAGCTCACAGATAAAGGATGCAGCGGTGCACCCGATTGGATTATAGAAATAGTTTCACCGGGCAGCCGGCGTATGGACTACTCCATAAAGCTATTTAAATACCGTTCTGCCGGAGTTCGTGAATACTGGATCGTCGATCCCGATAAAGATCGTATCATGGTCTGGAACTTTGAATCCGAAGATACCGCAGAGTATAGTTTTACCGATTCTGTGAAAACCGGTATCTATAAAGATTTTATGATTAACTTTGGAGAGTTGAATATTTAGCCCACAGTCCATGATATGGCATATAAAAATGCAGGACACCAGACAGTTCAAGCTATCTGGTGTCCTGCTTAGTATTTCCGAGAACCCCCTGCTACTTTTATGTGCCGCTGACTGAACAGAAGGCTACCATTCACAGAACATCGTGCGTTTCACATAATACTTATATCAAATATGTGTTAAATATTCTCGATCAGCACCGCCCTGCACGGTGCCCCGTCACAACCAGCCAGTTTCAGTGGCTGTGCGCATAAAAAATATGTTCCCGCCTGTATTTCTTCCAGATACAACCCTTCCAATACTGCCATCCCTGCCCCAAGCAGGATCTGATGGACTGCAGCCGGGGCATCTTCGGGCCCCACAGTCTGACTCTCTACTCCCACCAGCTCCACGCCTGCCTGTACAAAAGCTTCTGCGGCATCTTCCGTAAAGACGGTCTTACCCTTAAAGAGCAGCTTTTTTCCTTTACCGCCTATCATCTGCGCAGCAGTATCTCCATCCAGCTTTCCGTCATATTCTAATACCGTACACTTCCCCATCACCTGCGAAAGGGGCAGCTCTTCAACAGACTTTCCCTCATCCAGAAAATGACGGGGCGCATCCATGTGAGTCCCGTTATGGGCACACATTTTCAGATAGGTCAGGTTACAGGCATCTCCCTTTTTCACCTCAAGTATCCGCTCATACTCCGGGATGGGATCTCCGGGGTAGACTTTTGAGCTGAATAGCTCTCTTGTAATATCGTAGAATTTCATTCCGGTTTTCTCCTTTATTGCTTTTATTACATTTTAGTGTCACAGGCTGGAGGATTCTGCCTTTTTGCCTGCTCGATCAATTGCTTAAACGATTCCTCAAAACGCTCGTCATCCTCTCTGGTGCGTTTCCGGGGCCCTTTCAAATGGTTCTTTTTCGACTTTCTCCGTACTTCCTTCGCAATGTGACGCTCAAACATCATCTGGTCGATGTTCTGCAGAGTATACCATTTCCCACTCTGGTGTATGGGAAATACGCCCTTTCCCAGGCACATCGAGGCAACACCATAATCCTGCGTGACCACAATATCCCCTTTTTCCGAGATTGTCACAATTTTAAAGTCCGCGGAATCCGCACCCTTTTCCACTGTCACGACCTGACTGTACTGTGTCTGGAAAATATGTGCAGTATCACAGACGAATGTAACCGGGATCCCCCTTTCCTCTGCAACTCTTTCTACGATGTCTGTCACGGGACAGGCATCCGCATCTACAATTATTTTCATTCATTACCCCCTTATCAGTTCACTTACCCAGTTCGCTTACCTGTCTGTTATCTTAATATCTCTTCACACTCTCAGGCATAAGACATGCCTGGTTAACAGTTCCCTACAAATACATGCTCCAAATACTTCCGTGCGGTCTCTGCCAGCTCGCAGACCTTGTTCACCCGTGTGGCAGCGCGGTCGGTCATATGGTAATTCGGGAAAAACCGGGTGACATGAAGCGGAATGTCCTTATCAATGGAAGCGATCCACTGTGCCTCTTTTTCCATTTCCCCGATGCTGTCATTTTCGCCCGGCACGACCAGCGTCGTCAGCTCCACATGACAGTTCGATGCTGCATACTGTATAAATGCCTTCACGGTCTCCAGGTCTCCGCCCAGTTTTCTATAATATTCCGGGGTAAATCCTTTCAGGTCTATATTCATGGCATCTATATATGGAAGGAGCTCCTTAAGGATCTTTTGGTCCGCGGAGCCATTCGTTACAAGGACATTGACCATCCCGGCCTTTTTGACCAGTTGTGAAGTATCAAGAACATACTCATACCCCACCAGAGGTTCGTTATAAGTATAGGCCACTCCGATATTTCCCACATTCTGGTACTCCCTTGCTTTATCTGTCAGATCCTGCGGGGAAAAATAAAGGGTATCGGCTTCCTCCTCCCCTTCCATAGAAATCTCGTAATTCTGACAGAAAGGACACCTGAGATTGCATCCGTAACTTCCAACTGATAAAATCAGACTCCCCGGATGAAATGCGCGCAGGGGCTTTTTCTCAATGGGGTCCAGAGCAAAGGAGGTCACCTGACCATAATTTTCACATATGATATGCCCTCCCTGATTTTTCCTGGCCCTGCAGATTCCGTACTGTCCTTCCTCCAGCTGACAATGATGCATACATACCTGACAGACTGTTTTCATTTTCTCTCCTCTTCTGCGTCAAAAGTGGCGCACTACTTCAAACCGTTCCAGTGAAACTTCTTCCTGTTCCTTGATCCCGGCTTTTCTTTTTGCAATGGCAAGCTGCTCCTCCACTGTATCCACACCATCCAGATTCGGAAGCAGCAAGCCTCTTTTATAACCTTTTGTCACAACCACGCCATAGCGTTTTACGTCCAATTCCTCAGGAGAGCTTATTTTCTCCATATCTCCCAGAACATCCACGCTGATGGTCAGCTTGTCCAGTTCATCCTCCTCAATGGGCTGAAACCTCGGATCGCGGGTGGAAGCGCTGACTGCGTTATCGATGATCTCCTGTGCGACGGACTCCTGCATAGCCTGGATCGTACCGATGCAGCCTCGCAGCCGCCCCTCTTCTTTAATGGAAACAAATACTCCGGCGCGCCGGGTGTACATTTCTTTGGGCAGGCCCTGGGGGATCTCCGGCTTTTTGCCAGATCTGACGTACTCCTCAATCGCCTTCCTGGCAAGCCGGACATAGGAGTCCTCCCTGCTGCTTCGTTCCTGTATGCGTTTCCTTTCCTGTCTCTCATACTGCTCCATAAAGTCACGCTTGGGATCGCCGCCGCAGACTGCATATCCACAGACACCATATCCAACGCCAAAAGGGCCTTCATAGGACATACGTTCCGGGATGACCTCTGCGCGGTCCAGAGCACCCGCCATCATGGTAAAAGAACGATGTCCGCACTCTCCTGCTTTTTCACAGAATTCCTCCGAGAATTCAAATAATTCGCCAAATGCGGCTCTTCCCATGACATCCATGATACGCTCGTCATATACAGGGCCCTCCTCCTGAAATCCGTAAGGCCCGTCGGTTTTCAACCGATGAGAGAGGTCGCCGCTTGCGATCAGGACTACTCTTCTGCCCAATATGTCCGCCGCCTCTTTGATACACTGCCCAAGCTCATAATGCTTTGTAAGTGTAAGGCCGCTAAGTCCGACCCTGACCAGCTTATACTGATCCCAGTGCTGGTTGATAAAGTAAAGCGGTACCATGGTTCCGTGATCCAGGCGCTTGTCCCTTTCACCCATCGTCCCGGCTGGTAATTTTTCTGCTTCTGCCAGTTTACAGAGTGTCTCCACAAAGGCCTGGTCATACTGTACTTCCATCTTGACCTGTCCCGCATGGAACTGACCGAAATCTCCTTTTGCACTTTTTCCCGGTGATATATGGAAATAATCGGCATACATGATCTGATGCGGAGAGATCAGCACAATGGTCTCTGGCTCCAGTTCCCCGATCCGTTTGGCTGCTTTTTTATAAGCATCGATTGTATTTTGAATCTTACCTTCCTCACCGCGGCCGATCTCAGGCACGATCAGCGGAGGATGTGGTACCATAAATGCTGCCATGATTCCCATGATATGACCTCCTTTTTACATTTCCCTCCAGGCTTCCTTAATTTTCTCTGGCTGCCGTAAAAGTCTTAAGCTTCCCAAAGCCATACACTGTGCAATATACAGCATCCCCTTCTGCCCGATGCTCATTCCCGCCTGTGCTGTTGTGGACCAGTGGTGAAGCGGTGTTCCTTTACACATCACTGCGGCGCTGAGCATGACTGTAGGCACAGTGTGGCTGACATCGGAGACGTCTGTTCCGATGGATAACACTACCGGCTCATCCTCCAGGGGCTCCAGCCCGGTAAAATAGATGCCATCGTTATTCAGCCCGGCTTCCATGGTCAGCCTCTCGGCAAACTTAAGCTCTTCCTCTGTATACTCCGGTACAGGCACCTGCTCCATGGCATGATAAAATACTTCCGCCAGAGTCTGGTTCACTTTCATTTCCTTGTTACTTGTTACCAATTCTATTTCCACTCTTGTTCCCGTCATCAGCGCTGCGCCTTTTGCACAGTCATCCACGCGCCTGGAAGCATCCTCTGTCCTGGAACGTTTTGCAGAGCGGATAAAATAATTGGTAGAAGCATAGTCCGGCACGATATTGGCCGGTCCGTCCGTATTCGTGTATGTGTAATGCATCCGCACATCATCTGCAACATGCTCCCGAAGATAGTTTACTCCCACATTCATCAGCTCTGCCGCATCCAGCGCGCTGCGCCCCAGCTCCGGATGTTTTGAAGCGTGAGCCGCAGTACCGTAAAACTTATAGTTTTTTACATCCTGTGCCTGCCAAATGTCATAGCTCACCCGGTTCCGGTCAAACGGATGCCACGTAACTGCCACAGACAGATCGTCAAAGACTCCTGCCTCGTTCATCTTAATCTTCCCAATCACGATTTCCTCTGCCGGACATCCATACACACGGATCGTCCCGGTTAGATCTTCCTTTTCCATCTGCGCTTTCAGGGCGCAGGCCGCCCCTGCACACGCCGTTCCCAGCAGGTTGTGTCCGCATCCGTGCCCCGGAGAATTTGTTGGCCTGTATTCACATTCCGGTTCCTGTCCCAGCCCCGGAAGTGCATCATATTCTGCGAGAAATCCTATGACAGGCCCGGCATTCCCCCACTGTGCAGTAAAGGCGGTCTTGAATCCCGCAATATCCCACTGGATCTCAAATCCCTGCTTCTCCAAAAAATCTGCCAGACATTTCGACGAATAAACCTCCTCCCCCGAAAGCTCCGGGTGTCGGAAAATATCATCCGCTGTCCGAATCATCTCCTGCCCATTCTGCTGAAACCAGGATTGCAGCGCCTCTGCACCTGTTACCTTCATATCGTTACAATTCTCTTTATTTTCTGTCATCTTATCAATCCTCTCTGTTGCACATTCCAGCTTAACACGCACGGTGCCTTACTTCACATTATGATCTCGCTATCTTACTATCGAATGATTTAAGAATATTCTGAAAATGGAGAGCAAAGGGGCCTGACCCCTTTGCATTATTCCACAATACTGTACTGCAGATATTCGTACAGCAGCCTGCTCCCCTCGGTGATATCCAACGGCAAAAGTGCCCGGGCCACCATTTTGGGTTCTGCATTGGGGTTTGTCTCATCCGTCCTCTTAAGCATTGCGTAATCTCCATCAATCTTTTCTACAATATAAGTACATGTCAACATTCCTTTTTCTCCTTTTGAATAGTTCTCTTATTTTTTCCTGCTTTCGAAGTATATAAACTGGTCAACCGAGTCGAGGATATCTTTGAAATCCTCCCTCGGTGCAAGCTCGATATACTTTGTCAGCAATTCTTGTTCCTGCTCCCTGTATCTTCCATAAAAAATATCATATAGGTTATGGCCCCGCAGATAGGTCTTGATCTCCTCCATATGCGTCTTCACATCTTCGGTACTCTTAAGATCCCCTCCAAGCACCTCCTGCAAATGTCTTCCGCTCCTGATCTTATAGAGATATTCTCTCCACTTCTCCAGAAAAATCTCATAAAATGCCTCCTCTGTTTCTATCACCCCCAGCTGTGCCATGATCTTGGGATTCAGGAAATAATTCTCAAAGGAATAGTAATGAAGGATCAATACATTCCGGGGCATGACCCTGGGGAGTTTATCCACATCCTCTGTGCTTCGTTCCTCATAATATTTACAAAGCTGTCCCTTTAGCTTTTCCGGATCCTCCCCATCCCCGTCCCGTATCATCAGAAACTGGTCCTTCAGATAAATCTGGTTCATATACTTCAAATTCGCATATGTCTTAATGTTAGTACAACTGTTCGTTGTGATGATCGCGATCCTGGACAGATTCCCATCTTCATCATAAGTCTCAGAATAATATTTCCTGATCAACAGGGGCAGACGGCTTTTGTCCTGCTTACCCTCCACAATAAAGACAAAGTTTACGTTCATCAGGTCACTTGCCGTATATCCCAGATCCTCCAGTATAGCGCTGATATCAGTCTTTTCCCTGACCTGAGAATAACCTTCCTCATCCAGCACCACCTGCCGGATCTGCCTGCTGTTAAAATTCGTCAGCAGATTGGGGGAGTGTGTCGAAAACACCACCTGGTTTTTCCTGGACAGCCGATACAATATCTCCCCGGAAACCTTCTGCAGCTTCGGATGCAAAAACAGTTCCGGATCTTCCACCATGATAATGCTTGGAACCCGGTCCTCCCCCTGTGCATAAGTCTCTAATAGAGACAGCATATAAATACTGCGCATGCCCTTTCCCATCTGCCCGATCGGCCTGGTCCTGCCCTTTAATACACTTTTATCCCGATTTCTGATCTCCGTTGTCACGAGCAGCATCCGTTCCATGTCCCGGTTCATGGAATAAACAATCTCCTCCTGCCCGCCGTTTTTCCTGAAATTCTCATTCACCTTCTTCGCAAATGAATCCAGGTTCAGCCGATACAGCTTATAATCCAAAAGCTTCGCCGTCTCAAAAGCATCCAGCTCTTCCGGCTTTTTCTGATTGATCAGCCCGATACAGGCAAAACAATTGTTACAGATTTTGGACTGGTCAAATATGCAGCAGTTCTGACGCATCCGTTTTAACAGCTCATCCTCCTGCAGCATCAGCATATCATTCTGCAGCTGATCCAGTTCCCTCCTCGTATCCATATAATAAATCTGTGGAAATATTTCTTTAATATGAGGATTATTCTTCTGGATCCCATCATGATACCGGACCCGGCCATCCTTATTTGCAATAAACTCAAAGCTCAGGTTCCCATTCTCTTCATAAGAGGGCAGCTTCTTTCTGAAGTCCTTCATCCAGGCCTCGCTCCTCCGGTACTGGCTCACGATCCCATTTTTTTGAAAACGTTCCAAATCCTCCTCTTCCAGTTTCAGCGTCACAAACACCTCAATATTTGAAAAGTCCTCCTGGAAATCTTCCTCCTGAATACAGTAGGACCCTCCAACCGCACGGATCGCATCCAACACCGCCGTTTTCCCCGTATTATTCTGCCCCACAAGAATCAGAGCATTTTCAATATTCTCAATGTACATATGCCGGATGGATTTAAAATTCCGGATCCGCAGACTCGTAATACGCATAGGCCGCTCCTTTTGACAAAATGTCAACTCATATCATGTATATGATACCAGGGGCCCCGTAAAACATAAGAAAACAGCCCGATTAGGACGGATTCCGAATGTTTCAGGATTGTGAGAGCACGAAGTGCGTAACAATCCGTAGGTATCATACGGTAAAATATCTTTTGCCCCCAATATTTGTATACTAACATTGTAGCAAATCCATAGCTAAATGCACAGATATTTCACCTACAATATATTATGATCGATGGTTATTGGTTCATGCGCGTACCCAGAAGCTGTGTACAGGACTAACTGCTGAACAAGTTGGTAAGCGCGCAGATGGATATGATCGTAGAGAAACTTATAGATGTATAGACAATACCTATAAATAAAACGGCGCAAAATCGTTCTGATGTACGATTTTGCACCAATTTTCTACCTTATTCTGCAGCAATGCTGCAGACCCGCCCGCAGGGCATGAGTTACGGGATGCCCTTTGGGTATACCTTAATCTGCAGCAATGCTGCAGATCCGCCCGCAGGGCATGAGTTACGGGATGCCCTTTGGGTATACCTTAATCTGCAGCTTATGCTAATTTATAACAGATTCAAACGGTCAAGTTTTTCTTTCACAACTTGAATCAAATCATCACTCAGTTTATCAGGATTCTCTTCTATAACATGATAAATAGTTTGAATAACTTCTACGGATTCCTCTAAAGCCTCAGCAGTTTCAGAAGCCGATTTACCCTTATCATATTTTTTCTTAACCAGGGTGATCAGGTGTGATAAATACCCTTCTTCGCGGCCCTTCTCAATCCCCTTTTCCATTCCCTTCTCTAGCCCCTCTTTGATCCCTTGATTTGTAGCCGTCCTTATCCTGCTGATTTCATCGCTGATAGCCATTTCTCTACGGAGATACAGATATCGTTCCGCCTCGCTCTGATTCATCTTCTCCATCTCATCTTTTGCTGCTTCCATATATGGGTTCCCTTTGGCTTCCATACAAATCGCCTCCCAATCTGTCGCCGCTAACATCTTAGCCCAGTGATAAAGTTCCTGATGTTTTTCATCCTGACATGTACTTTCCAGTTTTTTTAATTCTATCACATGGAATAAAAATTTACTACTATACACTTCATACGTTTTGTCATCCATCAACAGAAACCGGTGGTGGAATCCCGGACTTTTCATATAAGAAAAATTTAAAATTCCGATATGGATGCAGGGTTCCATGTCTCCATATGTACCCCCATGTACGAATCCTTCGGTAAACATCCTGCAATTGTAAAATACACTCCGCTCTGACCAGTCCGCCTGATAACGGTTCTGCAGCTCAATATTAATCTTTCGGTCATTGTTCAAATGGAGCTTAATATCGAGTATACCTTCTTTTTCATCTGCGTTTTCCCCCACT
This sequence comes from Faecalicatena sp., assembly GCF_058819085.1. Lineage (NCBI taxonomy): Bacteria > Bacillati > Bacillota > Clostridia > Lachnospirales > Lachnospiraceae > Faecalicatena > Faecalicatena sp. The sequence continues at coordinate 45,704 of NZ_JBZUUL010000025.1, read as the reverse complement.
TCACATGGATCGAGTATTTCGAGATGAATGATCTCTTCTTCCTTTAAATCCATAAGAGCCATTAAAAATCCTTTTGCTACTTTGGGGTTCTTAAAAACTTTACGGAAAGCATAATCATTAGTCAGGCAAATATTTATACGTTCGCTGCTGGCTGCAAGTGTTCGCAGATACTCATCACGCGAAAGCGGCTTCCTGACAAGGTTCTTTCGTTGTCCTTCCTGGATCATAGATATAAATCCTCCTTCTGTCATTTTATTTTATTTTCTGGATACCCCTTCGAAAAATGAAGAAAGAATAATTTGTATCTGCGATATGATAATTTGACCTGACCCATGTCCCTCGAATAAATTCAGGATAGCATGACTGATAGAAAATTACAAGTGGAGCCGTACTATAAACCCCCTTGAATGTTGTTTTTTGTGGGTTTCACTCACCTTCTTTGTGGTTTTTTGCATGTTTTCCGCAATAACAGATTGCTATTTCCTTGTGTTTGTTGTATAATAAAAGCACTGTAAGCTTCACCCAGAGGGCATCTCATTACACATGTCCTTGAGGAAAGATACGCAGCCACACTGCGTGACACTGTTTGGGATAATATGCGTTAGGAGAAGAGAAGAATGAAGAGATCAAAACGTATTGAAACGCTGGACCGGCGCCCCGTTAATCTGGATGGCTATATCAACGAATGGCCGGAGATGGGATTTGTCGCAATGAGCAGTCCTTATGATCCGAAGCCGTCTATCAGGATTGAGAATGGCCGGATCGTAGAACTGGACGGCAAAAAAAGAGAAGATTTTGATTTTATTGACCAGTTTATTGCTGATTATGCAATTAATATTGAAAGAGCAGAAAGATCCATGACGGTTCCGTCACTGGATATTGCCAGAATGATCGTGGATATTCATGTTTCCAGGAAGGAGATCCTGGAAGTGGTAAGCGGAATCACCCCTGCCAAGATGGTGGAGGTCATGAACCACCTGAATGTCGTGGAACTGATGATGGGTATGCAGAAGATCCGGGCACGTAAGACACCGGGTAACCAGGCCCATATCACGAACTTAAAGGATGATCCGGTGCAGATCGCGGCTGACGCAGCTGAAGGCGCATTACGGGGTTTTGCCGAGGAAGAGACCACCATGGGTGTCGCAAGATATGCGCCCTTAAGCGCAATGGCACTTCTGATCGGATCCCAGGTCGGACGGCCAGGTGTCCTGACACAGTGTTCCGCAGAGGAAGCAACTGAGCTGGAGCTGGGAATACGCGGCCTGACTACATACGCTGAGACACTTTCTGTATATGGAACGGAAAAAGTATTTATCGACGGGGACGACACTCCGTATTCCAAAGCATTTTTGAACTCCGCATATGCCTCCAGAGGGTTAAAGGTCCGCTTTACATCCGGATCCGGCTCAGAGGTCTTGATGGGCAACAGTGAGAAGAAATCCATGCTCTATCTGGAGTGCCGCTGCCTCTATGCAACCAAAGGCGCAGGAAGCCAGGGAATCCAGAACGGTTCGGTAAGCTGTATCGGTGTGCCGGGAGCTGTGCCGGGAGGGATCCGCGAGGTTATGAGTGAGAACCTTATGGCAGCGCTGCTGGGACTGGAATGTGCATCCTCCAATGATCAGAGCTTCTCCAACTCTGATATGAGGAGAACCGCAAGGACCATGCTGCAGTTCCTGCCGGGAACCGATTTTATTTTCTCAGGCTATGCGGCTGAGCCGAACTATGATAACATGTTCGCCGGATCGAACTTCGATGCGGAGGATTTTGACGATTATAATGTATTGCAGAGAGATATGCAGGTGGACGGCGGACTCAGGCCGGTGACCGAGGATGAAGTCATCCGTGTAAGAATGAAAGCCGGCAAGGCGGTACAGGCTGTTTTCAGACAGCTCGGACTGTCCCCGATCTCTGATGAACAGGTGGAAGCTGTTGCCTATGCCCACGGAAGCAAGGATACCCTGCCGCGCGATGTAACGGCGGATCTGATGGCTGCCGAGGATGTTTTAAAGCGCGGGATCACAGGTGTGGATGTCGTGAAAGCACTGGCCGAGACCGGATATCAGGATATCGCAGAGAGTGTGCTGAGCATGCTCAAGCAGCGCGTTGTCGGCGATTACATGCAGACTGCTGCGATCCTGGATCGGGATTTCCATGTACTTTCCGGTGTCAACACTCCGAACGATTATATGGGACCTGGAACAGGATACCGTGTTGAAGGAAAGCGCTGGGAGGAGATCAAGAAGATCCCTCACATCATTAACCCACAGGATATATAGGAGGAAAGAGCATGCAGGTAAATGAAGATTTAGTAAAACAGATAACAAATGCTGTCCTCGAAGAGATGAAACACAGAACAGATAATACGGATGCAAAAAGTCCGGCAGCTGCCCCTGTTCCATCGATGGAAGGACGTGACAGGATCAACCCGGTTAAGACCTCCTATGCCTCCTATCCAAGGGCTAAGAAGGGAACAGACCCGAAGGAGGTCGTCATCGGAGTCGGCGCCGCTTTCCAAAGAGAGATCAAAAAGACGATCTGCGGCATCCCGCTTGAGGATGTGCTTAAGAATATAAAGGCCGGCATCGAGGAAGAGGGCATGATCCCGAGAGTCGTTAAGATCCTGGACACCTCAGACGTATGCTTTATGGCTTTAGAGGCTGCCAAGCTGTCAGGCTCCGGAATCGGTGTAGGCATCCAGTCCAAAGGAACAACAGTCATCCACCAGAAGGATCTGTATCCGCTTTCCAATCTGGAGCTGTTTCCGCAGGCACCTTTAATGGACCTGGAGACCTACCGTAAGATCGGAAAGAATGCAGCCAAATACGTCAAAGGAGAGCAGGTCGTGCCTGTTCCATGTACCAATGACCCGATGTCCAGACCAAAATACCAGGTGAAAGCCGCATTGATGCATATCGCAGAGACTGAACAGCTTGATCCGGAAGTCGGAATTATCGAATGGGAGGGAAAATAAATGCAGTACCCATTAGGAGAACACGAAAAAGAAAAGATTGCATCAAAGACAGGGAAGAAGCTGACTGACATCACATTGGACGAAGTCATGAAGAACCATGTCTCCGCTGATGATATCAAGATATCCAAGGACATGTTACGGGCACAGGGCCAGGTTGCCAAAGAAGCCGGCAATGACCCGATGGAAAAGAATTTTGAACGTGCCGCTGAGCTGGTAGATGTACCGGATGATGTTATTTTGAAAATGTATGACAAGCTGCGCCCGAACCGCTCCACCAAGCTGGAACTGGTTCTGATGGCTCAGGAGCTTTTGGAAAAATACAATGCAAAGAACTGTGCACGCCTTGTGATGGAGGCCGCAGAGGTTTATGAGAAAAGAGGGATCCTGCTTTGAGTTATATTGCCGGAGTAGACATTGGGAATTCAACAACTGAAGTGTGTATCGGAGAAGTATCTGCGGATGGAAATATCCATTTTCTGTCCAGCGCCTCCTGCCCGACGACCGGAACCAAGGGAACGGTCGCGAATACCCATGCCATTAAGTCGGCACTTACGAAGGCTATGAGCAGGATAGGCAGGGAGATTAGCGATATTTCCCTGATCCGCCTCAACGAAGCGGCTCCGGTTATTGGCGATACGGCGATGGAGACCTTGACGGAGACGATCATCACAGATTCCTCCATGATCGGGCATAATCCTTCCACTCCCGCCGGGGCCGGACAGGCAGTAGGGGAGATCCTGCTGATCGAAAATATTTCCCGCGCAGTAACCGGTATCCCTTATATTGTGGCGGCATCGAAGACTTATTCTTATGAAGAGACAGCGGCCATCCTGAATCAGGCGGCGGAATCCCTGGATATCACCGGGGTGATCCTGCAGGCAGATGAAGCCGTGCTTGTGGAGAACCGCCTGCGTAAAAAGATCCCGATCATCGATGAGGTGGCCCGGATCGACAAGCTGCCGGACGGTGTTCTGGCTGCCATAGAGGTGGCTCTTCCGGGACAGACCGTGCGGATGCTTTCCAATCCATACGGTATCGCCACCCTGCTTCACCTGGATGCAGAGGAGACCCGCACCGTGACTCCCATCGCCAAGAGCCTGATCGGGAAACGCAGCGCCGTGGTGCTTAAGACTCCGGGAGGCAATGTCCGGGAGAATGTACTTCCTGCCGGAGAGATTTATTTCGAGGCAGAGAACAGCTCCTCCATCAATCTGGATGAGGGGGCCGAGAAGATTATGCAGGCTGTTTCGGATGCCGGGAATATCCACGACATCAGCGGACAGCCGGATACCAATGTCGGCAATATGCTCACCCGGATCAAACAGGGAATGAGTGAATTAGATCATACACCGGATGCAGAGATCCATATCACAGATATCCTCGCCGTCGATACCATGGCACCTGTTCTGATCTCCGGCGCCCTTGCCGGCGAGACCTGCCTGGAAAAGGCAGTGGGAATCGCTGCAATGGTAAAGACACACAAACTCCCGATGCAGGAGATCGCGGAAAAGCTTAAGATGGAACTGGGAACAGATGTCAGGATCGCCGGGGTTGAGGCTGTCATGGCAAGCCTGGGGGCATTGACTACGCCGGGAACGAAGCTGCCGCTGGCAATCCTGGATATGGGCGGCGGATCTACCGATGCAGCCGTCATTTCCGAAGAAGGAAAGGTCACCATGACCCACCAGGCCGGAGCCGGAGAGCTGGTCTCCATGCTGATCGAGACGGAGCTTGGATTAGGCGACCGTCATATGGCCGAACAGATCAAAAGGTATCCGCTGGCAAAGGTAGAAAGCCTGTTCCATATGCGTATGGAAAACGGACAGATGACCTTTGTGGATGAATCCATTGACCCGCGGTTTTATGGAAGAGTCGTTTTACTGGCAGAGGACGGATTGATCCGCATAGAAAAGGATATCCCTATGGAAAAGATCGCCCAGGTGCGCAGAGACGCAAAGCACAAGGTCTTCGTGACCAATGCCTTTCGGGCGCTGAAAAAGGTAGCTCCGGGACACGATCTTAAGAATATCCCGAATGTGGTTCTGGTCGGAGGCTCTGCCGAAGACTTTGAGATACCGGAGATGCTTATGGAGGAATTTGCCGGATACCGCATCGTATGCGGACGGGGCAATATCCGCGGAAGTGAAGGCCCACGCAATGCCGTTGCCACGGGACTTGTGCTTTCATATGCAGGAGAACGATCATGATTATAAAGAAACCATCTATTTTTATCTATGTATTTAAGCCGGATCCTTCTGTCTTAAAAGATGTCTGCGCCGGGATTGAAGAAGAGGGCGTATTCTATGAGATCAAAGAGATGGAGGAGGCTTCACCGGATGCACTGGCGTGGGCTGCTGCCAATGATTCCATGCCCGGCTCCGGGATCGGTGTTCGAGGCAGGGGGATCACGCTTAAGATGCGGGGGCTCCCTAAAGGACGCAGCATCGAGGCTTATCAGGAGCCTGACAGAGAGCAGTGCCGAAAGCTGGGGTCAAACAGTGCAAGGGTGATCAAAAAAATGCCGTTGAAGTAGCCGAAAACATAAAAGGGGAGATGACTATGAAGATTTACACAAAGAATGGGGACTCAGGAAAGACCTCCCTCATGAACGGAATCAGTGTCTCCAAGTCCGATGACCGGATTGAACTGCTTGGTACGATCGACGAATTAAGCAGTAATATCGGGCTTGCCAAGGTGATCGCTGACCAATCTTTGAGTGACCGTCTTTCCAGGATTCAAAAGGAACTGATGCAGATGATGGCAGGAATTGCAGATCCGCGCAATCTTGACTATCGTTTTACCAAGGAAGAGATCCTGGCCCTGGAAGAAGAGATCGACCGTCTGGAGGATTCCTTCCCGCGCGCTAAGGAATTTGTTCTCTACGGCGGATGCGAACAGTCCGCAAGACTGGATGTGGCCAGGGCCGTAGCCAGAAGGGCGGAACGCCGTTTCAGGAAGGTAGCACAGAATTACGGGGCCGATTCCAAAGCAATGCAGTATATGAACCGACTGTCCGACTACCTCTATGTGGCAGCAAGATACGCCGACCATAAGGCGTCTTCTGACCCGGATGAGGGAATGCGCCAGGAAGTCGTAAAGAATGTGATGAAGAGCATGAGAAGATAAAATATCTCAGTATAATTCCAGCATGGCTGCACATCAATAGAATCTAAAGGCAGGAAAACCGAAAACGGGATTCCTGCCTGTTTTTTTCAAGGAAGATTCTTCCGCGCAGCTTCCGGATCTTAATGCGTCTCTCCCGTGACCACCCGGATATCTTCGTCATATTTCATGGCAGCCTCTGCTGCATACAGCAGCGCATCTGCGATCATCTGCGCCGACATGCTGGGAGTCCCCTCGGGAAGGTCGATCACCTGTTCCGGCAGATAGGGCACATGGATGAAGCCGCCTTTCATCCCCGGATATTTTTTATCGATCATATAAAGCAGGCGGTACATGACATCGTTACATACAAAGGTTCCTGCTGTGTAGGATATTTTTGCGGGGATACCATGAGATCTTATCTCATGAACCATAGCCTTTACGGGAAGCTTTGCAAAATATGCATTCTCCCCGTCCTCACAAACCGGACTGTCAAGGGGCTGTTTCCCTTCATTGTCAGGAATCCTGGCCTCCATCAGATTGATCGCTGTCTTCTCAACGGTAATGGATGAGCGGCCTCCTGCCTGCCCTACACAGATAACGATGTCCGGCCTATGTTCCAGAATCCCTTTCTCAAGGATCTCTCCCTCCTTTTTAAAAACCGTCGGGATCTCCATCTTAATAATTTCTGCGCCATCTATACTATCCGGCAGAAGCTTTACCGCCTCATATGCGGGATTGATATCTGCACCGCCAAATGGGTCAAATCCTGTGATTAAAACTTTCATAATATCCTCCTTTTATACTGCACACGCTCTGCTTCGCCAAAACGCATATTCCAAATCAGCTTTGTGGTTTTCTTGATAGGGATGACTCAAAAAATTTCCGGTTCCGGGATGATGATCTTCCCCCGCTCTATGATCCTGCGGTTATCCGCATAGATATCCGGCCTTCCTGCCACAATGTCAAAATGACCGTTTGCCTCATGTACACCGCCAAGCGCGATATTTCTCCCGACTCCGATATGAAAGGTACCATAAGCGGATTCGTCTTCTATATAAGAATTTCCCCTGCATTTCGCATAAGAATTCAGGCCGATCCCAAGTTCAGAAGCTACATAGATCCCCGGGTCATGAAAATCTGACATATATTCCTTAAGCCGTTCCCCTTCTGGTGTCATTTCGATCTCCTTGATCCGTCCTTTTTCCAGATAGATGTGAAATGGTTTTTCTACCCTTCCAATATACCCCAGAGAACCGTCCGGTACAAGGATTCCTTCCGTCTTTGTTTCCTCGATGGGCACATATACCTCAATGCTGGCGGATGAAAATCCATTTCCATCCTTTACAACGCCATTAAAAAAACCGGCCCGCCGGTTCCTTTTATATAGCTTTAGATCTGTTCCCAGCTCTGTACGGACATGGATAAAAGAGGAAGCATTCAGGTACTTCATGATGATTCCGGCCATCATTTTACTCTTCTTCGTATCCATCATCATAAAACGATATGAAAGCATGGACCTGCCATTATTCGTTGACAGGGGCAGGGATAAGAACTTAGATCTTTGTTTTATGGCCCTTTTTGCCGCTTTTGTTGTCACCAGCGAATAATCCGTGGCACCGATGACCGCATGGTAACCGTCAAATACATCTTCATGCCTGTCAAAAAATACACCAACATGCTTTCCTCTCTTCTCAACCACCATCAGATCGACTGATTTTGACTGTTTATGTGCACAGCGTCTGAGCACCTCCGCCTCCGGCAGGTGATTTTCACTCGTTACGATCAAAAGCTTTTCCCATGGCTTCAGCCTGAGCCAGTCCCGGATCACGATCATAGCTCCACGCTCCACTTTACTGTATTCTTTCATTCCACACCACTTTCACTTTACACCAAATTACTTCCCGGCCAGCAGCATATATAGGATCTGGAATCCCAGGATCAGAATCGCCGGGAGTAACTGATTTTTGATCACACCCATACGATCCTTCATATCCAGCATGGCAACCGGGACGATATTAAAGTTGGCAGCCATCGGGGTGCATAAGGTCCCGCAGAAACCACAGGTCAATGCCAGCATTCCCACTACGGCCGGATCTGCCCCATATTGAAACGCAAACGGTGCACCGATCCCGACTGTCATCACAGTGATCGCCGCAAATGCATTTCCCATGATCATGGTAAACAGGACCATACCCACTGCAAAAATGACGATTCCCAGGCTCACATTTCCCTTTGGCACGACCCTCTCCACCAGATCTGCGATCACTTTCCCAACTCCGGCTTCTGTAAAAACCGCTCCCAGGCTGGCAAGCAGCATCGGCAGCATACTAAGCGGCCCTACTGTGGAGAGCAGCCGTTCCGAATCTCTTAGAAAAACGATCGGCTTATTTTCCCTGGACAAAAACATAAGAATGATGATAGAGAAAATAATGCCTGCCCCAACTCCTACCATCGCACCCAGGCTGGGGAGGAAAATGGCAAAGATAATCGCTGAGAGCCCGATCGCAAGAGCCGGGGCAAAAATCTTCATCCCGATCTTTTCAGACATCCTTTGTATCGTTTCCTCCGGGACGGTCTCGATTTTTCCGATCTTCACCTTTTTAAAGATGGCCGGAAGGGTCATTATAATAATAAGAACGCCATTTACCGCCGGAGGGATGAACCTGCCGAAGGCCAGCACGATCCCTAAGGAACACCAGAAGACCGCTGTTCCGATGCGGGAGGGATTCTCCCTGTCTGCAGCATTCTTAATACCGGTATATAATGTGACCGCTCCCATCACAAAATAAATAATTTCCAGAAGCTTTGCCCCTAACGTAATATCAGGACTGGTAAAATAAGACATAAGGCGCCTCCCTTTTATTTTGTTGGGCTTTGATATCCCTTTTTATCCTGGTAGTACTTCTTAGATAATTTTCTGTCCTTTAAAAAATAATAAACAGTTCCTACTGTGAGTGCAAAGACCGCCACAGGAATCGCTACCTTTGCCAATTGGATCAGTTCCACATGATATCCCAGGGTCTCCAGAGTAGATTTCACCAGAAGCGCACCGGAGTTTCCCACGAACAGGACCTGACAGAAGAACCAGGCAATATTTTCCATACCCGATGCCATTCCTTTGAGCTGCTCTACATGGGCCTCATCCGGTTCATTTCCCCTGGCTTCAATCGCACCGGAGGCCATAGGCATGACAATAGGTCTCACAAATCCCGCCACCCCGCCAAAGCTGACGTTGAACGCTGCGAACAGCCCGCGCATGATCCCGTACGCACCGATCACAGCACCGGCAGAGGCATTCCTGATCTTCCCGATCAATTCTGCGGCAGCGTGTTTTAAGCCGTTACGTTCCAGAGTTCCTGTGACCAGCATGATTAAAATGAAGATTGCCATGTTCCGGTTGGAGATAAAGCTGTTTCCCAGTGTCTCCAAAAGCCCCACTGCCCCCAGATTCCCTGCTGCCGCCGTAACGATCGCAGCGATCAAAATGATCAGGATCGAGTCCAGCCTCAGTGCAAATCCTATGATAACGATCAAAATACCTGACAGTTTTATCAGTTCCATCTTTTCTCCTCCTTACATATGTAGCAGCGTAAAATATGGTCACCTGATCTTTCCGATCCATGGAGAATAAAACATTCTGCCAAACTACTATTCTGAACTCATTGATCCGGCTTTGTATATTCTGCCTCAAATATCCAGATTTTAGTCAGGAATTTTTATTGTTATAAAAAAATCCCAAACAGGAAGCTTAAATATTTATGCTTCCCGCTTGGGATAAAAATTACTCTTCACCATCCCCGAAGGGATCGTATTACAGAGTCTCTATACCTATAAAATATCGCCATCATCGAATGGATCTCCGCACTCCGGGCAGAACTTAGGCGGATTCGTCATGTTCTTCGGTTCCCAGCCGCATTTATCGCAGCGGTACTGAGGTACTCCTGCCGGTTTCTTCGCTCCGCACTCTGTACAGAACTTTCCTTTATTCACTGCCCCGCAGGAACAACTCCATCCCTCTGCCGATATTGGCCTTTGAGCTCCGCATTCTATACAGAATTTTCCTGTATTCCCCATAGCTCCACATCTGCAGTCCCACCCAGCTGCTGACTGACAACCAGCCTGGCTCATCTGATGTTGAGCATTTTGTTGCTGCTGTCCCATCTGATAGAGCTCCTGGGCATTCATACCTCCCATATTCGCTGCCATGTTCATCCCCATAAACGCCATGGACGGGCCTGCATTCTCGTTCTTTGCCGCCGACTGCATAGCCGCCCCCTGGGCATTTGATAAATACGCCGCTGCCATAGTCGGATTTTTGAAAACCGCTGTTCTCTGCAGTTCTTTGATATATTCCTCATCCTTTTCAGATGCACGGATACTGCTGATTGCAATAGATACGATCTCAATCCCTCTTATGCCATTCCACTTATCTGACAGGATTTCTTTCAGCGCATCCGTCAACTCCACAGTGTGCCCAGGCAGTGAACTGTAGCGGATCCCCATCTCTGAAATTCGGGCAAATGCAGGCTGTAGAGAGCTCAGCAGCTCACTTTTTAACTGGCTGTCCAGATCAGCTGTATAAAATTCTGTTTCCACGTTTCCGCAGACATTTTTGTAGAACAGGATCGGATTACTCAGACGGTATGAATACTCCCCAAAACAACGGATCGCAATATCCATATCCAGCCCTATATTCTGGTCGATTACCCGAAACGGCACCGGATGCGGGGTTCCGTATTTGTTTCCCATAAGTTCTTTTGTATTAAAAAAGTAAATCCTCTGATCCTTTCCCGTATCTCCCCCAAATGTAAAACGCTTTTTAAATGTCTCGAAGGCTTCTGCCACCCCTGCTTCAAACCCACCTCTGAAAATCGTAGGTTCCGTTGAATTGTCCCATACAAATTCTCCCGGTTCTGACGAGAACGCTACGATCTCGCCCTGATCGACTATGATCATACACTGTCCTTCATTTACTGCAATGATAGCACCGTTACTGATAATATTCTCATCCCCGCGTTTATTGGAGCTTCTCCTGGATGTGCGTTTTCTTCCCTTGGCAGCAATAACACCATCTTCCATAGATTCACAGTAAAAATACTCTCTCCATTGATCTTCAAGTACCCCCGATGCCGCTCCGATTCCTGCTTTCAATAATCCCATATCTAGTAACCTCCTGATTAAAAATAAAGTACATCTTGGTACCTATGTTAAAACTTACCGCTGGCCCCACCATGTCTTTCCCCATTTGAGCTGGTATGTGTCCCGCCCTGGCTGCCACTTTTCTTTGGCTCATTTTTCTCCAGGCGTTTCTTTGTAGTCCTGCTTGTCAAATACTCTTCATTTTTATAAATCTTGGTCGCTATATCTTTACTTTTATACACATCCGCATTATCCTGAGCATACGCTGTCTTCATCTTTTTCTTCATTCTCCACATAATGATCAGCGTAATGATCAATCCACATATCAGCGCCGGAATAATGTAATCTACAGGCGTCTTCTCCTCGTCTTCGTACTCTTCCTCCTGCTCCTGTTCTTCTGCGGAAGCTGCACTGCTGTCTTGGGTCTGATCCTTCGCATTCTGATCTGTTTTAGCTGTATCTTCATCTGCTGCATCTACATTTCCAGCTGCATTTGCTTCTGGATTTGCCTCTGCGTTTGCTTCCGAATTCGCTTCTGCGTTGCCTTGCTCGGCTAATCCTTCTTCTCTGTCAATTGTTCCACCAAGAGTACTCAGAAAATTGTTAAATCCATCCTTGTACAATCCTTTTGAAAAATAATTTTGTGCCGAGTCCTGCCCCATCTTATTCAATTCATAGGTTGTAAACATGTCAATGGTCTTTCCGTGTGTCGAAATAGCCCATTCCCGTTCCTGCATACTAAGTAAAAACAGCATCCCATCTTTGGTAGCCCCAATTCCGTATCCGTTGTTGTCAAACAGCAAATCTGCTTCGTTCTGGATATCCGCATCCTGTTTCTTACTTTGCGTATACAGAACTACATCCATCTGATATTTTTCGCTGATACTATTTATCTTCTCTGTCAGCTCCGCCTCTTCTGCAACTGTTAAAAGTCCTGCATTATCAACCACTTTCGGCAGACTCGCTGCATCATATGCTGAAACTGGCATTACGTTTACCAGAAATAGGCAAAACACCGCTGCCACAAACTGTATTTTTTTCATTCTCTATCCCTCTTCTATCATATATAGTCTCAATGTTTCCTGACAAAATCTCATCATTTATAACAAGAAAATCAGCATAAGTATGTATGTGATCAGACTGCTTCCGGCAAATATACCCAATGTATATTTCCAGAACAGTTTCCAGTCTATGGGCAGTATTCCTGTCATTTTACCCGTCTGTCCATTCATTGCAAAATGGTACATCTTGTCTTTATACTTTACATTTAATACCCATACTGGCATCAATACATACTTTACAATTATATTACTGTAGGAAGCAGTAAAACCTTTTGAAGATATAGAACTATACTGGTATGTATTCACAGAATTACGCAGGACGTCTGCAAATGTTGTATCTATCCGCTTCTCTGCCCGGTCCCAGCACTCGCCTCTGCTCTGATCATATTTTATCGCTTCATAGCCTGACAGATAACCTTCCTGAAACGGTACTGCCTGGTCTATTTCAAAAGGCTCGATCGATTCCATGTATTCATCAGCCATCTCAGCGGAACCATCTACCGGTACATGTTCAAAATAAACCTCGCCATATCTGGTGACCAGATAGAAATCTGTCTTTGTATACTCATAATCACTGTCTCTCCACGTTTTCGTCTTTTGCGCATCAAACTTCATGGACCCTTCCACCTTGCAGTTGTACAGCCAGAACGGAACATAAATCCCCTTTATTTCTTTCAGTCTCTGATCTGACTGAAACATCTTTGGCAGAAGCCTCTTTCCTTTACAGAACTTCTGATATGCCTCTTTTGCATCCTTGTCATCCAACTGAAAAGGTATGATTAAATCTGGTCTAAATTCTCCTGATACCTGTCCCGGCAGGATTAAAGGACTGTCACAATAGGGACATTTTGTAGCCGCCGTAGTCTGGTCAGCTTCTACCTCTCCGCCGCAGGACGGACAGGTATAGATGACCTTTCCGTCAACCTCTTTTACTTCCCACTCCTTTGGGTCTTCCTGGGAATCTTTCTTCCCTTCATTTGTATCCTCCTGTTCATCTGATGATTCTACAACCTCTGCACACTGCTGGATTTCATCCATATCGATCTCATTTCCACAGGATGGGCACTGCAGCTTCTGTGTATCGCTGTTAAATACTAGATTTCCCCCACAGGATGGGCACTTATAACCTTTAATGCTCATATTACTTACTCCTCTTTTTCATTCGTTTCACTTTATCAGAGAATACTTTTCGATTATTATATCACAGCATAAAAAATTTTTATACGACAAAAATTTACAAGAAAAAATCCCCGTAAGAATCTGTCTCAAAATACAAACAAACTCTTACGGGGATATTCTATCTTTTTAATACTCATCCCAGCTGCTGCGCTTTCTATGCCGCCGCTGCATCTCACGTTCGCGTGCTCTTAGCTTCGCACGCTTCTTTTCCCATCTGCGCCTGCTGCGCTCCATCATCCTGGCCGGAGCAAGTACCGTCCAACAGCAGATCCGCACCGTCATGATCCCGAAGAAGACACCGATACTGTCGATCCCTACGTCCCTAATCGACGGCCCCCTGCCGTCCACAAAGGACTGGTGATACTCGTCCCCGCAGGCAAATCCCACACAGATCAGCCCCGCCACCAGCATCAGCCAGATCCCTCTCAGTCCATAGACGTAAAACGGCAGGGAAACCGTAACTGCCAGAACGAAATACTCCGTCATATGGGCAAGCTTTCTGACCGGGTATTCAATCTCATAGGCTTTCTCATCGATCTCCCAGTCCTCCATCCCCTTCTGCAGCACAATATTTCCAAAGGTTACGATCTTATGGCTGACCGTATAGCTCAAATTGCCTGAGTCCGTCCCGGTCTGTGCGGAGAAGGTAAAGATGACATACATCATAATAATTGCAGGCAGAAAAGACAGCGGCTTCAACAGGTACAAAATCGTTTTTTTAAACATCTGAAATCACATCCTTAAATATCTTTGACCATTATATTCCTAGTTTCTATCGACTATCCAAAAGTATCTCATTATCATACTCTGATAGAAGCACAAAATCAAGAAGATTTTAAGGAATCCATCTTTCGTAAATCAATATACCGTGTTAAACTCACATGAAATATTCCTGCCCAAAAACTCTTAAAGCTGTCCCTTTTCCAGCATAATCTCAAACTCGGTCTTCTCCGGCAGATTAAGTGTGAACCGCTTTGCAAGCCAGCACTCTGCCAGACGAACCCATTTCTCTGCATCCTGATCGATCATGTTCCTGGATAAAGCGGAAGCCTGGGTGGAAACACTGAGTCCATGGTCACCCTCTTCAAAGATATGAATTTCAAATGGCACCTTATGATCCGCCAGTGCATGTGCCATGCGAAGGCTGTGCTGTACCGGAACCAGCCCGTCTGCCGCCGTTGCCCACAGGAACGTAGGAGGAGTATTCTCCGTCACGTTTAATGCCGGGCTAACTTCTCTTAACCTTTCTTCCGACGGATCTGGTTCGCCTAAAAATGCAGTGTTGGAGGCTGCAAAAAATGCCGCGTCCATCTCATTTTTCTTTACACCGCTCATAAAAATATAATCACTCAATGTGTATCCCAGGATCACAGCCGCCGGACGCAGCATTTCTGCATCCACTTTGAAAAAATCTGTAAGAAGCGGAGTGTTCCAGCACACAGAATACATCGCCGAATTATGAGCCCCTGCCGAAAAACCGCAAACTGCAACCCGTTTCATATCAACGGCCCACTCCTGTGCATGTTCCCGGATATACAGCATGGCTTTCCCAATGTCGCGTACAGGAGCCGGATGTTTTGTCTTCTCCTTTGGCTCGATCGGCCTGGACAGATCAGGGAACTGGTTCTTTCCCTCATCATAAGTGGAATATCTGAGTACAAATGCATGATATCCCATGGATGCAAATTTTAGTGCCACAGGCTCCGCCTCCCTGTCTGAGCAGTTAAAATAACCGCCTCCCGGACAGATTAAAACCGCCGGACGTTCTCCCTGGGCATGGAGCTCCCCTTTTTCTGCTATCACATAGGTTGTCAGTGTCACGTCTTCCCGGTCTGGATACAATTTTATTACTTCTGTCAACATATTCATTTCCTGCCTTTCCCGGCGCTTATCAGCCGCATCTATATCTTATTTTAAAGTATTACTACCTTTTTACAATGCATTTTCATGACAACTCCCAGGGGCATAAACGACATCTTCAAAGAGTCCCTATGAAAGTTTTATAGATCAATATCCACTGACTCTATAAAATACGGAGCAGTTCACTGAATGTCTGTATCTTATGATCAGCCTTCTCATATCCTGCGGCATCTCCCATTCCCACTGCTGTCATTCCTGCTGCCTTCGCCGCATCGATCCCCGCACAGGCATCCTCCACGACCACACAGTCTTTCGGGTTTTCCCCCAGGAATTCTGCTGCCTTAGTAAATACTTCCGGGTCCGGTTTAGAATGTGTGATGTTGTTTCCATCAGAAATAGCATCAAATGCATTCAAAAGTCCGACTCTCTCCAGAATAAATCCTGCATTCCTGCTGGACGAACCGATCGCCAGCCTGTATCCCTTTTTGCGGAGCTTTTCCAGGGTTTCTCTCACCTCATCAGTCACATCCGCAGGTGTCATTGTGGCCAGAAGTTCCCGATATGTGGTATTTTTTTCCTCCATCAGCTCTGCCTTCTTCTCAACAGATAGTGGCTCTCCTTCATACTTCTCAAGAATGATCTCCAGGCTTTCGGCCCGGCTCACTCCTCTTAGCCGGTTATTGATCACTTCATCAAAATAAATTCCCAGCGCGTCTGCCATCTTCTTCCACGCCTGATAGTGGAATTGATCTGTAAATACAATGACTCCGTCTAAATCAAAAATAAATGCTTTCACAGTTTTCTCCTTCATATTCTATTCTTCCCCGGTTACTTCCAATTCACTGAGTTCTTCAATGGCCTGTCTCAGCTTTTCGGGCTCAAACGGAAGATATCCCATCCCCAGGAGTTCTTCCAGGGTATTCGCCCCCATCTCAGGGTCACCGGAGGCTGCGATTCCTGCAATCACAGGGGCGTATTTCCCAATGACTTCCAGCGCTCTTTTATCCTGCGCGATCCGGCTCAGAGTGGTTCCCTTATGATACGGTCTGCGCAGGTCATGTAAAGGCTGATATACAAAATCATATGTTCCTGCTGACAGGATCTGTTTTCCATCCGGGAATCCCGGAAGCTCTGCTTCTGCCTCACAGCCAAATGGGATCTCCACATGTACTGTCAGTTTTCCGTCTTCCCCGATCTTCCAGCTGCTGGCATATAATCCGTTCACAGAATCATAAAGGCATTCCAGCTTACCCAGCCTGATATCCGGGTGAGGTGCAATAAGGGCCCGCTTAAACCCGGGTTCTAACGGGCGGATTCCTGCCGCATATGCATAGACGAACTCCATCACAGACCCATATGCATAATGGTTCAGGGAATTCATCCCTGTATCACTGATCGTCCCGTCCGGCAGGACGGAATTCCACCGCTCCCAGATAGTGGTCGCCCCCAGATCGACACTGTACAGCCAGCTTGGGAAGCCCTCCTTCAACAGAAAATCATATGCCGTCTCATAAAGGCCTGCCTCTGCCAAAACGGTACATAAAAGCGGTGCTCCCACAAAACCGCATTTAATCTGTCCACAGTCCTTCTTTAACCGTAAGCGAAACTGCTGGATCAATTTTTCACGGTCTATGTATAACCCGAATTTCAGTGCGGTCACGTAGGCGGCCTGGGTATCTACTGCCAGACGTCCTGTCGGTGTAAAGAATTCTTTCAGGACTGCCTGTGAGATCTTTTCCTCTAACTCTCTATAGTAAGCGGCATCCTCCTGTTTTCCCAGCCGCTGCGCCATCTCTCTTACGATCTGCGTGGAGCGGTAATAATAAACAGAGGCGATATAATCATCATCCGTGCTTCCCTTGAAGCTGGTAGGTGTCGGTCCATCCAGCGCCAGCCAGTCCCCGAAATGGAATCCGAAGTTAAAAAGATACTGTTTCTGTTCTCTTTGGGCATCTTTTCTGTCAATGTAATCCACCCAGTCCTTCATCAATGGATAACAGTACTCCATCTCCCCGAGATCTCCATAATAGGTATACAGCGTATTGGGAAGGAATGTGGCAATATCTCCCCAGACGCTTCCCACATCCTCCTTATGTCCGATATTGGGCAGGTAATTAGGAACGCCGCCATTTAAGGTAAGCTGTTCATCCCGAAGGTCTTTTACAAATTTGTGGAAAAATGCACGGGTATCCATATGGTAGCTTGCTGTCGGTGCGAAAACCTGTGCATCACCGGTCCATCCCAGACGCTCACTTCTCTGCGGACAGTCCGTCGGCATGTCGATAAAATTAGATTTAAGTCCCCATACCGTGTTCTTATAAAGCCTGTTGATCTTCTCATTTCCAGTGGTGATATACCCCGTCCTGCGGAGATCAGAATATAAGACCCGGCCTGTAAAGTCTTCCTTTTTACATATTCCCGGCCATCCCTGTACGCGGACATAGCGGAATCCAAAAAAGGTAAAATGTACCCGCACTGTTTCCGGTGTCCCCCCTGACACATACACGAACTGAGATTTTGCTTCGCGGTAATTCTGGTTATAGAAATTTCCCTTCTGAAGAATCTCCCCGAAATCAAGCACGATCCTCGTTCCCCTTGCGAAGTCGGCTTGAAATTCCAGATATCCGGCGAAATTCTGTCCCATATCCAGAACGGTTTCGCCTGCGGGAGTCTGCAGGATCTCCTGCACCGGGATCTGTTCCTTTGCAAGCACCGGAAGGCTGATCCGATCCATCAGATGTGCCTTCAAAAGATTCCTGGTCCCCCCGCACTCTTTTGGAGAACTTAATACTACTGCCGGACGTTTGGGATTCTCCTTGCCGTCCCAAAGGGTATGATCAAGGATCTCTCCCAAATAAATACCGGAGTCCTTGATATCAGAGCCGTAATATTCCCAGCTCTCGTCTGTATAGATGCACTCGTGAGTCCCATCCTCATAATCCACATGCAGTTCCGCAATGGCGGCCATACGGTTCCCATAGTTTTCCTTCTGCATTTCCAGTCCGAAGGTTCCCATGTACCAGCCCTTTCCGAGAAGGATTTCCAGTGTGTTCGTCCCCTCCTGAAACTGACTGCCCCGTAACTTGTCCTCTAAAGGAAATGTCAGGACCTGGATATTTTTCTCATATTGATTTAAATAAGGCGCCAGATACTCTTCCCCCAATTTTTTCCCATTGAGATATGCTTCAAATAATCCCACGCCTGTGGCATATAATCTGGCCCGCCTGACTTTTTTTAAGAGAGAAAAGGTCTTTGTCATCACCGGGTGGAATGTATCCTCATTAGCCGGGCTGATCCAGTCAGCCTTCCATTCTTCCTGCATCTTTCCGGTCTCAAAGGTGCAGGTCTCACTCACTGCTCTGTCCCCTGCATCACCGGTTATTGTGATACGGTAGAAATAGGTGGTCCGCGGCTGCAATTTGATATCCAGCCTCTCACCACTCTGATCTAAATCTGCCCCTTCCTTTTTATACACGATTTCCTGAAAATCGCTCCGTGTGCTCACTTCAATCACAGCGTTGGTCTGCCTCTTACTCTTTGTTTCCCTGACATTCCAGGAACACATCAGCTGCTCATAAAGAAATCCCACTGGATTCTCGATGCCGTTGATTCTGATATTTGTGATTCGCATATTGATTCTCCCCATTACTATTCAGCAATCTATCTTTCTGTAAATAGTAACGTTCCTTTCTGATTTTTCTGTATCACAGGTTAATATTTTAAGTCGTCTCTTCCACAAAATGCATCTACCGGGGATTTCCCCTTAAAGGTGCTTCTTCCCATAATTTTTTCAATAACCGCGTCAATGACATATTCTGAATTACAGTATCCGTTAATATATGTCCTGACCATCGGAGCATCCAGCAGATGATATGGATTTCCTACACTAACGAATAGTACCGGCAGTTCATGCACCATCCATGGCATGTTGTTGCCAAGTCCAAACATTGTGTGCCAGTTCAGACGGGATACGGTCTTGTTGGATGCGGTCTCGATATTTCCCACATAAAGGACCAGATCATATCGTTTCTTAAAGTCTGTAACTGTATCCTCCATGACTTCAAAGCCCTCCGGCTCATATACAGTCACCTCAAAGCCTTCCCTGGTAAGCTTTTCTACAAAGGAGGCACACACTCTTTCATTGGAAGGAAAATCACCCAGCATTTCCAGAAGGATTCTTTTCTGATTCTGAGGATGAAGCGGGAGCAGGTTCTGGGTATCTTTTACAAGTGTCACACCCCGGTCGGCACATTCCTCTGCCCAGCCCCGGTATTTCGGGCACTTGAGAATCTTCAGTGCCTCCGGCCCCGGCACAAGGGTGCCTGCCTTCTGCTTTTCGACCAGTCCCATGGCTGCCTTCATGGCCAGGATCCGCTTCACGGCCTCTTCCAGGCGCTTTTCCGAAAGGATGCCCGCCTGATACCCTTCCTCCATAAAACGGAAGTCCTCTTCCATGTTCCGGTTAAACAGAATCACATCACATCCATTTTCAATACAAAGGGGTACCGCCGTTTTTCTGTCACAGGCGGAGCAGAATCCCACCATAGGGGTGGCATCTGTTGTGATCAGACCGTTAAAACCAAGTTTATCCCGCAGCAGCTTCATAAGCAGATTTTTTGATAATGTGGCGGGAATCACCTTTTTGGGCTTTTCTTTGTCGAAATATTCTTCATATGCAGGCATTCCGATATGGGCCGCCATAATGCTCAGTGTGCCTGCCTCTATCATTTCCTCATAAATCTTCCCATAGGATGCATCCCACTCTTCACAGGAGAGTGAGTTGACGCTGGTCACAAGGTGCTGATCCCGCTCGTCCACTCCGTCTCCCGGAAAATGCTTGACCGATGTCGCGACGCCTTCCTCTTTTGCTCCCCGGATATATGCCTTCCCCATCTTGATCACTGTATCCATATCTGAACCAAAGGTACGCACATTCGTAATCGGGTTATGATAGTTTAAGTCCAGATCTACAACCGGGGCGAAGGACCAGTTTACTCCGACTGCGGCTCCCTCACTGCAGCTCACTTTTCCCAGCTGACAGGCTTTTTCTTCCTCCCCTGTAGCAGCTACAAGCATTTCCCGTCCAAAATAGGTTCCCTCGATCGCAGAACCGTTGCCTCCATATTCCAGATTGGACGCCGTCAAAAGAGGGATCCTGGACGCATTCTGCAGGATCTCATGTGCCCTGCGCAGCTCTTCCCCCGGGCCTTCCCGGTAAAGCATTCCTCCTATGTGCTTTGTTTCCACCAGTTCCTTTAATTCCTGTTCGTCCTTCGTAAATACGATGGGACAGAATAACTGTCCGATCCGTTCCTCATGGCTCATAGAATCATATGTATCATGTACCCATTTCACTTGTTCCTCTGTTAAATAAAAGGGCTTTTCATCATATCTGATCATGCTCTCTTCTCCTTTTGATGCACTCTTCTTTACTTACTATTCATTCTAAAGGAGTTATCCGAAAACCTCCATGTATTATTTTTTTCAGAATCCGACTTATTTTCATATCGAATCTATTCCTTGAACCGGAGATCATCTTTTGTTATACTGGAGATTATAAAAGTATCCGACTTTATTTTGGGATAAGGAGGAAAGGGTATGGCGTATTACATTACTTATGGAGAGTTTCAAAGACATATGAAGGAATACTATCTGCGCACGGGAAACCGGATGCAGTTTCCAGAAATGTCAGATTATTTATACCGAAAGGGACTGCTGGCAGAGACACCGCCTGAAATGCCTGATTCAAAGGAATTATTTGGGAGTATGACAGATGAGGAGTTCGACCGTGTGGTAGATTCCCTGGTACTTACTCTGAATCCGAACCAGGCAGTCAACTCAAAGGTTGGAGAAACGGATATCATCCCCAACGCAAGAGATGTATTTATTATTCGTCACCCCAGATATACAAGGCCTTCTCCCCACGTACATAATTATTTTGAGATCGACTACGTCATGCAGGGAACATGTACGTTTGTCTTTGAGAAGACAAGCAGGGTGATGAAGGAGGGCGAGCTCTGTATCATTGCGCCTTCCTCGGAGCATGACCTGGTCATCGATGATGATTCAACAGTGTTCTGCATCATGCTCAGGAAAAGTACCTTTGACACGACCTTCTTTTCCCTGATGTCCAGAAAGGACCTGCTCTCCTACTTTTTCAGAACTATCCTCCAGGATGATTCACACGCCAATTATCTGCTGTTTTTTGCAGAGAACAGCACCTGGCTCAAGACCATCGTCCGCAATGCAATGGGGGAAAGCTATAAGAATGATGCCTACAGCAATACCTGCTGTATCAGCTGGATCAATCTGCTGTTCTCCAATCTGCTTCGGAACTACAGTAAGACGCTGCAGTTTTATAATTACCAGATGGGCTCTGATTTTTCCCTGGTGCTGCAGTATATCCAGCATAATTACCAGACACTCAGTCTGTCCTGTCTGGCGGAGATGTTCCATTACAGTGAACCCCACCTTTGTACCCTGATCAAACAGAATACGGGACACAATTTTACAGAGCTGATCAAACGGCTTCGGATGGCTGATGCCGTGGATTATCTGACCAATACAAACCAGAAGATCAGCGAGATCGCGGAGCGGGTCGGATATAATTCAGCGGACCATTTCTCCCGGGTGTTCCGGGGGACCTACCAGATGTCCCCCCAGGAATACCGGAAGCTTCACAGCGGGGAGAATGAAGTGTTCCAGCCCTTTGCATAGGCTGCGGCTTCGCCCGGAGGGCATCAGTTATGGGATGTCCTTTCCTGCAAACTGGGAATGGCCGGCAATCGGGTAAATATCTAAAAGCTATGCCCGAAGGGCATGAGTTGCGGGATGCCCTTTGGGTATGATTTACAGCTTCACTTAACGATATCTGCCTGTCTGCCGGCCATTTATTTTTCTGACTATTTGATTGTTTTCTTCTGCCTGCTTATAAGATCATAACCTTCTTCCCTTCAAAGGCGAATCCATATCTGCGGATTCTGTCTTTAGCCATCCCCTTCGCTTCCAGCGCGGCCTCATAGTTCTTCCGTTCAATCTGTGCCAATGCCTCATTAGCCGTATCCTCAAGTGTCTTTTCCTTCTCCGGCCGATGCACTTTGAACTCCATAATAATTGCATCATCTTCTTCCCTGCGGGGCTCCATCATGATATCATATCTTCCAAAACCACTCTCCCGGTTTGAGGTGATATCATATCTGTCTGCTAATTCTACCAGCAGCCCTAATACGAAACCATGATAAAAGCGCTCAGGCCCACTATTTTCCGCGGCCTGTCTGCCAGTATCAAAATAACTGAATGTTGTAAGTGCCACGCGGTTCATATATACATTCATTGCTTCGATATCATCTGCGAGCAGTGCCTTGATGAAATCCTGATAATCCGGTCCCGAGGTTGTGAACCAGCCCCGGATCATATTACGGAACATCAGCTTTACCTCAAAATTGGTCAGCTCTAGTTCATATGCCGAATCCCACTCTTCTAAGTCTGCCCCGGCCATCTCATAATTCTTAACTTTTAAGTATCCGCTGGCAAGCAAAAGGCTCCATAACGCATTCTCATCCTCATTAAGCTGACTGTATACAACCTGCTCATCAATCTGTGTCCGCAGTGCTTCTCCCCGGAGCAGATCCTCAAACGTCTGTTTCAGCCTGCGGCTCCCTTCCCGAATCAGCTTACTGACCAGACTGTTGCTGCTTGTATTTGCCCAATATGCGGCAAATACTCCTGTTTTCAAACAGTTTAGTACAGACCATGGATTATAGATCTCCGTCTTTTTCCCAAATGTAAACCCGTCATACCAAATCTTAACATTCTGTTTTTGATCCGCAAGACCATATTCCTCTAATGCGCTGAAAACTTCCTGCTCTGTGAATCCAAAGGATTCCTCATACATATTAGAAGTTGTTGTCACAACTACCAGATTGTTCAGGTCCGAGAAAATAGATTCTTTCCCTACTCTGGTAATCCCTGTCATGATCGCCCTCGCCAGATAGGGATTCGTCTTAAAGGCCGCATTAAACAAACTCCGCATAAATGCCGCCAGTTCCTCCCAATAGCCATTTACATAGGCCTCCTGCATGGGTGTATCATATTCATCCAGAAGAATGATTACCTTTTTTCCATAGTATCTGGAAAGGAAATCCGACAGCCTATGAATAGCAAGCGTTGCAACTACCTCTGGCATATCCATGGATATGCTGCTAAAATAGGCCTTCTCTTCATCTGTCAGCAGATCTCCCTTTAAAAGAAACTGATGTTTATTATATAAGTCCGTCAGTATCTGGCAGATCCTCTGCTTAACAGACAGATAGTTCTGCTCCTTAACATTAGCAAAAGAAAGGCTGATGACAGGATATGTCCCCTGCATCCGGCGGTATGTCTCCTCTTTCCATATACACAGCCCTTGGAATAAATCATTCCGGCCCGCATACTGTATCGAAAAAAACTCTTCTACCATACTCATCAACAGCGTCTTTCCAAAGCGGCGGGGACGTGTGATCAGTGTTACACTGTCATAGTTCTCCCACCATTCTTTGATAAACATAGTTTTATCAATATAAAAAATATCTTCTTTCCTGATATCCGCAAAGTCTTGATACCCAATCCCTACAGGTCTTGCCATGAGTTCACCTCCCTGATGCCTTACAACAACTGCTCCTTTTATCATTCTATCATTGTTCCCAGATCGAGGCAAGGTAACACAATGCCTAAATTATTTCCTGATACTACCGTATCTCAAACTCTGTAAAATCGAAACATCCTTCTTTTACCTGAAAGTACAGTGCATGTTTTCCTTCTGAATGTTTTATTTCCGCCAAAACCTCGGTCCAGTCTTCGTTCTCCCCGGTCTCCAGCGTAACCTTTCCTAACGTAAGCCCTTCCAGGGAATCAGAATAAACCTCCATAGTCCCGCTGCCGCGCAGTACCATGCGGATTTCTTTTTCATCTCCTTCAAACTGAAAATACTTAAATCCTGCCGCTGCCCCATTTCTCATATTTCGGATATATGGACGAAGACCCTGCTCTGCATCTCCGGCTGCTTCCTCTGTGATATACGGCATCTCCTCCGGGAGCGGCGGTAATGGCTGCCCCGGCATGCTCATGATGACCTGTCCCATCTTGGAACGGTCACCTTCTGTCAAATGGCATGCGATATAGGTCTGGTAAGTTCCCTTTGCCGGAAGCGCCCCTTCGTTCAATCCACAGCTTGTGATCTCAATCTGCGGGATGGTGCCGTCCTCAAATATCTCTACCTTATCCGCGCATCCCTGGCGGCTGAATGCGGTTCCGTGAGTATGTCTGTGCCAGAAAATATAAACACTGCTGTTCTGCTCCTCACGCGCCGCATGATGCATATTTTCTCCCGATCCTCCCTGAATTGACGGGCCTTTTATTTCTTTCGGGATAACAACAAGGCCTCCATGGTTATTTCCGGTATAGTTTACAGGCAGTGTATTTCCCTGATACCCGATGTCCCCGTTTGATACGATCACACCCTGAAACTCGAACGGTCCTTTTGGACTCTTTGCCATTCCATAACACAGCTCATGACCCTGCAGGCTGGAATATACAAAATAATACCACTCCCCTATCCTTCGGATGCTGGATGCCTCAAAAAAAGGATGCTCCTCATACCCTGTGCCGCCAGCCGTATCTACTCCATTTGCAACACAGACCGGCTCACTGAGAATCGTGTGCATATCATTTTTCAGCCTTACCATCATCGCTCCGGGATAGTCTGCATTCTCCATTCCCGGAAAACGCACAGGCGGGCAGAAGCCATAGTATAAGTAATTCCCGCTCTCCTCACATAAAACGGCCGGATCAAACCAGCGCCCAATGGCAGGAATACTCCCGTCCTCCCGCGTGACATAATCCAAAAATTCATATTTTCCGGCAGGAGTATCACATACTGCGACTGAAATTACATTTACGGTATCCAAAGAATAGTACAGATAATATCTCCCATCCGGCCCCTTAGTCACATCCGGAGCATACAAAAGGCGGGGGTCATCCCCTGTAAAGGAAGGTTCAAAATCCGGCAGCTCCTTCTTGTAAGGCGCGCCATTGATGGGATCCTGCTCTTTTTTATAGATCACACCTTCACACCGCCAGTTCCCGAGATCATCAACGGGTGCGCTCCAGCACACATAGTCCTCCTCGCAGAAGGATGTTCCGTTTAATTTATCATGGCTCCCATAAATGTAGATCCTGTCTCCAAATACATGAGGTTCCCCATCCGGTACAGTTTCCCAAAAGGGAAGATATGGATTCAATGCTGCTTTTTTCATATGGCTTCATTCCTTTCAAATATAACGGAACTCCCCGTTTTAGCGGGGAGTCCTGGACTTATTCTTATTTCTTTGATCTTATTGCATCTTTGCTTTCATCTCTTCAATTTCTTCTTCATACTTTGCAACAGGGTTGAACAATACACAGATGATCAAAATAATTCCTGTAAGCGAAGGTGCTCCGAATTTCAGGAAGTTCAATGCGAACATCGTAGATTCCGGCTGCTGTCCAATTGCTCCTGCAATATATCCTGACGCGGACAGCACTGCCAAGATACCTGAACTTACTACTGTATTGCCACATTTCTGTGCAAATCCCTTGATAGATGAGATCACACCATTGGCAGATAACCCTTCTTTATACTGTATGTAATCAATAGAATCGTTTACAAGTACATTCACAAGTGCATTCTGCATAGAAGCGAAGCATGTGGAAAGGAAGGTCACTACACATAAAAATGTGAAGCTTGATTTTCCGAAGAAGAACAGGATCACATAGCATATGATAGAAAGTGACTGTGATACGATCAGTGATTTCTGTCCTGTCTTGCAGATCTTCAGTACGATCGGCATCAGCACGACCATGGAGATCAACGCACCGATGGAGATCACGCCCATGTATACGGAGATCAGGTCTGGTCTTGCATAGTAATACATCATATAGTAAACAGATGTGGAGAACATCATTCCGTATCCCATAGAAGCCATGATCCATGCAATGATATTCGGGAATAATTCCTTATGTTTCAGGATCAACTTTAAATCTCTGAGTGCAGTGCCTTTTTCTACCGGCTGTAAATATCTTTCCTTAGATGTAGCAAATAATCCCCAGAAAGAGATGAATGCCAGTACTCCGCAGACAAGCATCAGTGGTACATATCCGTTGCTGAATCCCAGTCCCTGGAAAAATCCTGTGATCTGCGGTGTAAATGTATTACCGATCGTAAATGCAAATGCACATACCCCAGCACCCATTGTGATGATCATATTTCTCTGTTCATTATTCTTCACACATGCCGGAAGGATCGCTGACTGCGGCATGGTAAACATGGTAACTGTCATTCCATATCCGATATAAACAATTAACACATAGACGATCTTTCCTGTTGTTGAAAATCCCCAGTCAATCCAAAGCAATGTTGAAAACAGGGTCAATAAGATGGGAGCTGCGATAAAATAAGGTCTGTAGCGTCCCCATTTTGTGTGAGTCCGATCCGCGATCACACCCATGATCGGATCGTTGATCGCATCCCACAAAGTAGCCACAAACATGATCATGGAGCATGCTGCTGCCGGGATCTTCAACGTATCTGTCATGAATACTGAGAAAAAGCTGGCGATTACTGCCGCGATCAACATTGCACCGCCGTTTACTGATGTAGCGTGAAACCATTTGAATGCTGCGGTAACTTCTTCTTCCTTATTCTTTGGAACTGCCACAGCGCCTGCCGTCATTTCATTTTCCATTGTTTCTTTCTCCTTTTCCTTTACTAACTTTTCACCTTCGTTCAAGATAGTTATATTTTAACGTGGCACAGTGCTTTATTCCATGTTATAAATTACCTCAAATCCGACATTTTTTCATATGCTTAAACCACATCCGACGTTTTTTATCTCAGACCCGACATATCTTATGGACAGCCTGAGAACACGATATTTTAAGAAATTGAGATTTGAAACATTACTCTTTAGATTGCTATTAACTGTCTGGCCGGGCTCACTGCTGAAGCTGTCCGACTTTTTTTCGCACTCATTCATGAAGACCTGTCGTATAGTACTTCTGAAGCTTACTCTGCGGCTTATCCGGTATGGTCATTGCTAATTCTCCTCTTTCCAGCAGAGGGTTGACATACTTCTTCATGGCATAGTATAAAGTCTTCACTCCCATAAACTCTGCGATCTCTGTCTTAAGCCTCGGCTGTACACAGAATTGCAGCAGTTCCTTTATACTTCTCTCCTCCTGCTTCTCCTCAATCTGCTCCACAGGCTCAGATCCCCTGCTCACAGCATATAAAGCACACTCTCTTATGAGCATCCCTCTGTCCGGCTCACTGTGATAGGTAAACGTGCTATTGTAAAGAATCACAACAAATTCATTCCGCCGGTTCTCGAAAACCGGGTCTGGAAGACCTGCCTGGGCCATCTCCTTCCGAATCGTAGGAATCCCGGAGTACCTATTTTCAGCCTCTGTCAAGCTCTCTGCCATAACAGCCAGAGCCGGATTCCGTAGATCCGGGCGTGCCTGTCCCAATTGTTCAACTGTCATCCTCCCATAAAGATTCCCCGGGCTGTGAATCTCAAGACGATCCTTAAAAAAATTCATCTGTACCGGAGTCCCTTCCGTATGCACGCTGTAATCCCGGTGGATCAGCGCATTTAAAACCGCCTCCCTGACAGCGTTCACAGGATACTCCGTCTTATCCTTCCGTTTTCCTGTATCCGGATCAATGATTGTCTTCACCTTCATATTCCTCTTACAGAAACCAACTGCCTCCTCCACCATCTCAGCGATCGTACCACAGATCCTCTTATTATCCATAAACCGTTCCATATCTTCCCCCACATCCCCGATCTCATATCCGGGAACCACAACAGCTGTGATCCCGTACTGTGGAAATACCCCCTGGGGATAAATGCAGAAATTCATGATCCCCGCCAGAGTGGGGATCCCTCCCCGCGTCACATTAAGCAGCTCCAGCATCTGTGGCTCTTCCAATAGGGAAAACTGTGGGCGCTCAGCCTTCTTGTCATTCAAAAAACGTTCGATCCTGCCGCGGTCCAGCATAGAAAGCCCTACACGTTCAGATGTCCGTTCATCATCATGCACATGTCTGCGGTAGGCTTCGTAGCTGTATATCTCATAATCCGTCATAGAAAGATCTGCATCCCCTACCCTCACATATGCCCCCTTTACCTTTCCGGCTCCCTTGTAATAGCAGGGCCGCTCGGACAGATCAACTGCCGGGATCTCTGCAGAGCATATATTCACTCCCTTATATTCCGCGAAGGTAAAAACAGCGCGTACCGGAGGTTCCATCTGATTACACTGCTCCGTTACTTTCTTCTGGAGATCCTGAAGATCATATACCCCCACAGCTTCAAATAAGAGCCTCTCGTCTAAACCGAACAACAGGATCCCACCGCTGTCCTGATTAGAAAAACTGGACAAGGTATCATATAGTCTTTTCGGGCACCCGTCTTTTGCGGTCTTCACCTCTATATACTGCGCTTCTGCACACTGCGACTGAACCTTTGCCGCCAGTTCCTTTAATTCTTCCTCTAACATCTGATCCCTTCTTTCGAAAACTTTGAAAAACAAGTTGATTTATTCTACTTATATGCTAACATGTTCTTCTTCATTTCGCAAGTTTATTTCAAATTTTTATTCTTGTTTCAATATTTCTCTTATTATTTTGTATATTTTTAATATTTAACACTTCTGAATACCAAAAAGGCAGGGTTCTCTTCCCCTCATAGCTCACCATTCTTTTTCAAAAATGACGACTGCCCCCGGGGGTGAATCAATCACCGAACACCTGCCTTTTTTATTTTATTCTTCCAGCTTAAGCTGTGCAGTTCTGCCATCTTCTGCACTTACCTTAACTTTAATCTCCCCGCAGCCATTTCGCATAAGTATGATCTGCGCACGGCCGTGAAACAGCTCTGTCACCCCTTCGTTAAAATTATATTTCGGCTTTGGATTTCCGCTGCCAAAGCCCACTGCTTTGGCACAGCCCTCAACTTCCAGCGCGATCTTTAAGTCGCTGTCCGCTGCCGTATTTCCTTCCTGATCACAGAGTATCACATCAATATAAATAAATTCCTCCTTCATCTCTGGTTCTGCTTTCAATACAATCCGGCGATCTTTGGATGCAGTGTGAAGCTCCATTGTCCCGATCTCATTTCCCTCTTCATCATAGGAGACGGCCTTCACGGTTCCCGGCTCATAGACTGCCTCAAATAAAGTCCTGAACCCGGCATCTTTTCCCGCCGGCTTCCTTCCGCAGGACTTTCCGTTGATCAATAGTTCCGTTTCTTTTCCTCCTGAATACACCTCTATCACAGCAGGTTTTCCTTCACAGCCCCCCCAGGTCCAGCTGGAAACTGCATCACTGATGACCCACGGTGTCTTGATGAGCTGCTGTCCATATCTGTTCGGGTCCTGTACTGCGATATAAGGCGCCGTCCTTAAGCCAAATACAGCTTCTCTGTAGTAAGATGCGGGTCTTCTGAAACCGGTAATATCCAGATCTCCCGGATACGCAAGCTGACAAGGGAATCCGGCCTCAAATCCACCTTCCCCCCACTGATATGCTGGTATGCCGACCCCGGCTTCCCCGATGTAGTCCCATCCTGTCCAGGTAAAATCTCCAATGACATGATTTAACCGCTCTACAAGGTCCCAGTTTCTTGCAATCTCCGGCGGATAGGTCTCACTTCCCACGATCACACGATTGGGATACTTTTCCCCGTCCGTCTCGTATCTTGCTGTCATATAATTATACCCTGCGATATCGACACCGGCACAGGACTTCTCCAGACTGTCCGTAATGGCCTGATGAACTACGATCTCATCCTGATGGCCATCCATCAATGTCATAAAATCATTTACATTACCTTCGATCTTCCCTGCTTTACTCAGATCAGACACAATATCGGCCATAACCTGATCCAGCCTGTCTCCCGCTGCAAATACTCCGTTGATCGAGGCCAGAGTATACCGGGTATCATCAAGCTCCTTTACCTTCTGACTCAGATCGTGGCACAGCTTAGCACCGTAATCTGTACCGATCTCAGGGATCTCGTTCCCTATAGAATACAAAATCACAGACGGGTGATTAAAATCCTTGCGTACCATAGCGGTTACATCTTTTTCCCACCATTCATCAAAATACATGCCATAGTCATAACTGGACTTACATCTGCTCCACATATCAAATGTCTCGTCCATCACATACATCCCCAATGCGTCACAGGCCCGAAGCATAGCAGATGCCATCGGATGATGGGACATCCTGACCGCATTAAAGCCAGCCTCCTTCAGCTTTCTTATCTGGCGGAACTGAACAGCATCGTAAGTAGCCGCACCAAGCAGTCCGCTGTCATGATGGATACAGGCCCCTCTGAGCTTCACGGATCTTTCGTTAACACGAAGCCCTCTCTTTGCATCTAGCGCAAGAGTCCTGATCCCAAATTTCTCGCTGTTTTCATCAATCACTTTCCCATCCTTTATTAAGCGGCTTATGCATGTATATAAAACAGGAGTCTCATCCGACCAGACCTTCGGCTGTTCTACAACAATGCGCTGTGACATTTTCCGTCCTTCTCCGCTAAATACTGTCACTGTGGTTTTTTCCCTGGCTGAAATCTTTTTCGTTTCGTCTAAAATACAGGTCTCTAAAACCAGCTCTGCCGGGATATGATGCTTATTTTTTAATTCTGTTTGAATCTCCAGGACAGCATACTCCCCATCTGCCGATTCTGTTTTGATCTGCACGCCCTCCGGCTCTATATGGACAAGATCAGAAACAAGAAGGTATACATCCCTGTAGATGCCTCCGCCCGAATACCAGCGGCTGTTTGTCATGACTCCGTTTCTGACCTGTACTCGGATCTCATTCTCCTGTCCATACTTGAGATAATCGTTCAGCGGAACATAGAATGTCGTATAGCCATATGGATTTTTTCCTGCAAGCTGACCATTCACGTACACGAATGTATTCATATATACGCCTTCAAATTTTAACTGCACCACTTTATCTTTATATTCTTCCGGTGCTAAAAACTGGTTTACATAAATATACACATCCCCATCCCGGTAACCAGTATTCCCTCGGTTCAGGCTGTCTGCATGCGCCGGGGTCTCGATCATGGCATCATGGGGCAGTGTCACGGTTCCTGCATCTTCTGGGATATCCCAAACCAGCGCAAACGTATCTTTTTCCACCCAGAATTTCCAATTATCATTAAACTTCATTTCCATCATTCTTTCTCCTCTTCTAACAGCAATGTTCCATTTTCTACTTTTACACCAACAAACTTTGGTCGTTCCTTGTATTTGTCATTTGGGAAATGCAAGGTAAAACATGCATTCCCCTCCTGATTCCGAAAGAGCATCCCATGCCCTCCATTCTCAGGATAAACCGCCTTCTTCTGCTGCTTCCATGGCCCCATTACCGTTCCGCTTTGTGACACTGCGGCCCCAACGGCATATCCCCGCTCGCCCCAGCTTGACCAGGTCATATATAATCTGCCGTCTTCCATTTTCATCAGACAGGGACCGTCCGTAAAGTAGACATCCCCATCCATCCCAAATTCACTCTTTGCAAAGGGAACAGGTCTTGCCCATTTAGCCTCCCCTGCGGAAAACATCAGCCCAGGTTTTGCTGCGCCGCACCTTAAATCCCGAGTTAGCTCCATATAGCACATGTCCCCATTTGGATCATCTTCAAATGAATGCGAGAAGATCAGGTATGGGATCTCATTTTCAAAGTAAAGAGTCCCATCAATGCAGGACCAGTCTGCCGGTGTCAGTCTGCCGCTGTAAACCTGAAACGGGCCTGTCGGAGCTTCGGATCTCAATATGTAAATGCCCTTTTTCTGATCCTCGCATCCGAATGTAGTGACCAGATAAAAGGCTTCCTTATAAAAATAACATTCCGGCGCCCAGTAATTTCTATCCGCAAAAAATCCCTCCGGCCTGTGGAATATCTCAACAGGCCCCTCCCAATCCTCAAGATTTTCACTGATATAGCAGTCAAAACCATCTGCCAGTTCCCAGCAGGTCGCACTCCGGGTGCCATACAAATAATATTTTCCCTGATAAACCATGATATAGGGATCTCTGATATTTATTTCATTCGTCTTCATAATGGATTCCTTTCCCCCAAAATGTCTTATCTTACAAACTGATAGGTTCCTGCTCCAAGATCGATACTTTTTCCATCCGGAAATCTCATCACTGCACTGGCATCAAACGGAATCTGTACCTCATATGTCACGGTCCCGTCATTTTGACAGTTCCACTTACTCTCATAGATTCCTGCCGCCGTATCCAGCCTGCATTCGGCGTATTTTAATCTCTGGTCTGGATGCGGTTCGATCACCGCCTTTCTGAACCCCGGAGCAAGCGGACGGATCCCGCACACGTCACCATACATCCATGCCTCAATGCTTCCATAGCTGTAGTGGTTTAGACTGTTCATTCCTTCCTCACTGATCCTTCCGTCCGGAAGCACAGAGTCCCATCTCTCCCAGATCGTTGTGGCACCAAGGTTGACACAATACAACCACCCCGGAAATTCCTCATTCAAAAGCAGGTCTACAGCCATGTCATGATGTCCTGTATGGGTAAGCGCAGGGCTAAGAAGCGTTGTCCCCACAAATCCGGTATTGAGATGTACCCCATTCTGCTTTACCATTTTCTCCAGTCTTTTGCCTTCTTCTGCCCTGTTTTCCGGTATCAGGCCAAATTCAATGGCAATCGCTGACCCGGTCTGTGTCCTTAATATACAGCAGCCATCCTCATCAAAATACGTCTCCTGTATCGCCTTAAGAATCTCTTCGGCTAGTTTTCCATATTCCCGTGCATCCTTTTGATATTGCTCACCGGTCAAGCTTTCTGCTGCCTTGGAAACTATTTTCGCACCTTTGTAATAATAAGCACTTGCAATAAATAACGGGTCCGTCGCCCCGAATGGCCCTGGCTGTTCATTATCCAGTGCCAGCCAGTCCGCAAAATGAAAACCGTCCTTGATCAGATGAGGGCCTCCCAATGCTTCTTCTCTTTTTCGTTGGCAGTCGACCCATGCCTTCATTCCCGGGTAGCACTCCTTAAGCAGGGTCCTGCTGCCATAATGCAGATACACATTCCACGGGATGATCACCCCTGCATCCGCCCACGGACAGGCCCCGTGCTCTGCCACCATCCCCTGCTTGAGCCTGGGCACAACATTGGGCACGGAGCCATCCAAAACGCTCTGTTCCGAACGCATGTCCCACAGATATTTTCTGTAAAAAGCCGGCATGAACATGTTATAGCATGCTGTCTCCGAAAAGACCTGAGCGTCACCTGTCCAGCCCAGACGTTCATCCCTCTGTGGACAGTCGGTAGGCACATCTAGGAAATTATCCTTCTGACTCCAAAGTGCATTTGAGAACAGCTGGTTCACTTTTTGGTCTCCCGTCGTAATCCATCCCGTCTGGTCAAAATCACTTCTTAAATGATATGCTGTAAAATCCCTTTCCTCTACGGGCTCCTCACATTCTACCTTCATAAAACGGAATCCATAAAATGTAAAATGAGGTCTGACATGAGCCCTTTTCCCGTTAGATATATAGGTAAATTCTGTCTTTGCAGTTCTCAGATTATCATGATAAAAACAGCCGTCCTGCATGATCTCCGATGCCGTCAGTTTGATCTTTGTTCCTGCCGAAAGATGACAGTCAAATTCCACCCATCCCGTCAGGTTCTGTCCAAAGTCAAACACCAATTCATTTCTCGGAGTCCTGATCACTTCCCTCACATGAAAACATTCTTTTTTCACGATAGGAAGGCTGTATCTGTCTGACAGCTCTCCGCATTTTTCCGGTCTGCATACAGTTACTTGTTCCCAGTCCTGGTTCCCCTCCAGGCGCGCATCATAGACCTCCCCATCATAGATATTACTAAAGATGACCGGAGAAGCCTTGCTCTTCCAGCTCTCATCCGTACACAAAAGTGTCTCTGTGCCATCCGCATGCTCCATATAAAGCTCTCCGATCGCATAACACCGGTCACCATACAGGTCGGTATGTCCTCCGTCGAATCCCAGCCTGCCCTTAAACCATCCGTCCCCTAGCCAGATCTGGATCTCATTCGTTCCTGTTTTCAGATATTTCGTCACATCATAAGTCTGTACCTGAAGATGAAAATCATAGGAGTGATAACCAGGTGCAAGGAATTCATCCCCTGCCTTTTTCCCATTGATGTAAACCTCATAGACACCAAGGCCGCATAGATATAATCTGGCATTGACAGCCTCTTTACTGATGACAAATTTCCTGGCAAGAATCGGCTGTACGGACTTCTCAAGCTTTGGAGTGATCCACTTCCCCTGCCAGGGTTCCTCCATTTTCCCTGTCTCAAACCAGCTTTCTTCAAAGACACTCTCCTGATCATCCGCTGTTACACAGACGGACCACTGATATCTTGTACGAGGTAACAGATCCATGTCCACATGGTAGTCCATGCTGTCCGCAGACATATCTTCTCCGCTGTCAAAGAGCACATCTTCTCCCTTTTTCACCTTAATCCTGGCTGACTTTTGATATTTAGCACTTCCTGCCTCTTCTACCTTCCACGAAAAACTCAGCGGAGCTGTTTGGAACCCCATCGGTGTCTCCACATGATTTACTCTAAGCTGCGTTAATTTCATCCTGTATCTCCTCCTTGTCCTCTGTCACGATCTTAATCCTCGGTTTATTTTTCGATAGTATATATCAAGACACGATCCCGGTTCTTTTATGCTATCCTTATTTTAAGAGCCGTTTTCTTAAAATACCACTTCATAAATTTATATAAATCCGACATTTTCTAAGATGATGAGAGAGCTTTTCCTTTTTGCAGGACGCCAGCCGGAAGCAATCTGCCCATTTTGATGAAATATAAAGGCCGGGCATATCAATGAAAGGCTATTCAAAATTCTGCTTTGAATTAGGAACAGCAGTTTTCAAACAGCCTTTCCTCCGTCTCTATGCCCCGGCCAGTATCATATGAACACTTACCCTATAAACACTTACCCCATGAATACTTATCTCATGAACACTTATCTCATGAACAGAGCTGCCGTCTGAGCAACCAAAAAACAGATCAGCATTCCCGCCAAGGTAGGGATCAGCAGTGCCACAGCTGTCCATTTCCAGCTTCCTGTTTCTTTTTTTATCGTAAGAAGTGTTGTCGCACAGGGCCAGTGCATCAGCGAAAACAGCATGGTGCATACCGCTGTCACCCAGGTCCAGCCATGACTGACAAACAGCGTTCTCATTTGCGACAGATCCCCCAGCTCCAGGATGCTTCCCTGGGACATGTAGGCCATGATGATGATCGGGATGACGATTTCATTTGCCGGAAGGCCCAAAATGAATGCGATCAGTATCACACCATCCAGTCCAAACAGCTTTGCAAACGGGTCAAACATTGCTGCACAATAGTTCAGCAGGCTCTGATTCCCGATAAAAATATTAGCCGAGGCCCATATAAGAAGCCCTGCCGGGGCAGCCGCTATAACTGCACGCCCCAGGACAAAGA
Organism: Faecalicatena sp.; assembly: GCF_058819085.1. Taxonomy (NCBI): domain Bacteria; kingdom Bacillati; phylum Bacillota; class Clostridia; order Lachnospirales; family Lachnospiraceae; genus Faecalicatena; species Faecalicatena sp. The sequence continues at coordinate 9,803 of NZ_JBZUUL010000025.1, read as the reverse complement.
GAGTCCTGTCAAACACAGAGCGCACGATCACCTTGCCGACCTGGGGCCTGCGGTAGGGCGGCAGCTCCAGGGTAAAGGAGGAGGTCACGCCCTTTAGGATGGTTTTGGACAGCAGCCAGGATACCAGAAATGTCATTCCCACACCTAAAAGAATCACCAGAGTCAGAAAAAATGCAGACAAAAGCGACGCACCCGCACCGCCTCGTGTCCCGATAAAAAACATCGTGATCATAGCGATCAAAGTCGGAAAACGCCCGTTACACGGAACAAAACAATTGGTCAGAATCGCAATGAGCCTTTCCCTTGGTGAATCAATGATCCGGCAGCCCGTCACTCCAACCGCATTACAGCCGAATCCCATACACATGGTTAAGGCCTGTTTTCCACATGCACAGCATTTTTTAAAAGGTTTATCCAGATTGTAGGCAATGCGAGGAAGATATCCTGCATCCTCCAGCAGGGTGAACAGCGGGAAAAAGATCGCCATCGGAGGAAGCATGACGGAAATTACCCAGGCAAGGACACGGTATACGCCCAGAACCAGCATTCCGTGAAGCCATGGAGGTGCACCCAGGTACTGAAACAGGCGTGTCAACTGATCCTGAATCTGAAAAAGGGCTTTTGACAGAACCTGGGACGGGTAATTTGCGCCCACGATCGTCAGCCACAAAATCCCCATAAGCAGTACCACCATAATCGGATAGCCTAAGCGCCTGCCCGTTAATATCTGGTCGATTTTCCGGTCTCTCGCATCAGGGCGCTCCTGAACACACTCTACGGCCCCGCTGCTTATCCTCTCCGCTGTCAGCATGACTGAAGATACGATTTCCTCTTCCAGACCTGACTTATCAAAGCCCTCATCCGCCAGTTTCTTTTTTGCATCGGATAAGCCCTCCTTTACGGATGGTATCTGGGAAATATCTTTTCCCAGGTAAGACTGCACCTGTTCCCCTAAAACCGTATCGTAATCCAGAAGTTTCAAGGCAAGCCACCGGGGATCCAGACGGATCTTCCTGCCCTTCTCCAGCCTTTTTAGTGCCTCAGATACGATCGGCTCCAGGACCGCAAGAGCCTCTTCCAGAGCATCCGGGTATCGTACCAGATATCTCTCACATTTTACGGCTCCTGCTGGCTCAACGCTGGCAGCCCTTACCTCGCCCTCTATTGAATGCATCATCTGATCCAGTTCATGAAGCAGCTCATCTAAGCCTTTTTTGTCCCGTGCAACCATTCCAACGACCGGAACACCAAGCTGCCCTGCAAATACATCCAGCTTTACACGGATTCCTTTTTTCTCTGCTTCATCCATCAGATTGACGCAGACGATCACCCGGTCTGTGATCTCCATTGTCTGAAGCACAAGGTTCAGATTCCTCTCCAGGCAGGTCGCATCACAGACAACAACTACTGCGTCCGCATCTCCGAAGCAGATAAAATCCCGTGCAACCTCTTCCTCTGCAGAATGCGCCATCAGGGAATAGGTCCCCGGAATATCAACCAGCCGATACGAATATTCTTCTGTGTGGCAGTATCCTACTGCATTCGCAACCGTCTTCCCCGGCCAGTTCCCTGTATGCTGATGCATATTTGTCAGACTGTTAAAAACCGTGCTCTTTCCTACATTTGGATTTCCCGCGATCGCAATTACTTTTTCTCTGGACATCTCATGCTCCCTCCGGCATCTGTATCATAATTTTTCTTAAATCCTCCGAACGGATAGCGATCACTGCTCCGCGTACTAAAAATGCATACGGGTCCCCACCCGGGCTTTTCCCTACACACTCCACCTGTGTCCCTTTTACCAGTCCGATATCCAAAAGGCGTCTGTGGATACTTTCATCCGTCTTTAATTCTTGAATGACTGCTTTCTGCCCCGGCTGTATGTCATATAAACTGTGTTCCTTTTTCATAAGCGTCACCGCCTTGTCATAGAATTTAGGATAAGGAAACTTTCTTTCCTGCTTCTATAATATTAAAGATTTGAAAAAGTGTGACTGATCTGAAACAGGAGTTTTTCAAAGAACAGGAGAAACGATTCATGGACGATAGAAATGATTTTTATACGCAAAAAGGATATGAGCTTCATAATACCGATGATCTTACCGCCTCCATGGAGGATTATCTGGAAATGATCTGCCGGATGTTGAAGAGGCAGAGCATTGTCCGGATCCAGGAATTATCTGCGCAGCTGCATGTAAAACCCTCTTCCGCCTCAAAGATGGTCAATGCTTTGAAGGAAAGAGGGTATCTTTCATTTGAAAAGTATGGGTATCTGACTGTGACCCCCAAAGGCCGTGAAGCAGGAAATTATCTGCTTTACAGGCACGATGTCCTGCATGATTTCCTCTGCTTTTTGAATCATTCAGAAAATGAATTAGAACAGGTAGAAAAAATCGAACATTATATTGACAGAAGGACGGTTGATAATCTTCAGGCATTACTGGAAGAGCTGCGTTTCTCTACAGCCTTTTTCCAATAGATCTGAAACTGCGTGTCATCAATGCATTCCACAAACTGACGTTTGAACTGTAAAAACTCTTCCAGATCCATCAGGATGTGATACAGGACAGCCCGGCCTTCAAATTCCTCACGGGTACGCGGCAGCTCCTGCTGCTCCATATCCTCAAACAGCTCCTTAAGACGCCTTAGCTGTTTATCCGGGTCATTCATCTCTGTCACATGCTCCACCAGGTACCGGATGAATCCGGCAATGATCTTGGCCTGACCGGGCATTTTCCTGATCTTTTCTAACTCAGAGTGCAGGCTTTTCAGTGTCTTGCACTGCCTGGAACGCATCTCAAAGTAACGGCTGTAATAGCTGGTATGGGACTGGAACGTATTATACTGATAGATCCGTGAGCGCTCCTGATATTCCTCCAGCCTCTGCTCAAGCCGGTCTAGTCTGGCCCAGACGGAATCCCTTAGCTGTTCGTCTTTTTCCGGGATCTGGTGTCTATCCGACAGATCACAGGCCAGCTTTTCTAAAACCTCCCTGAAATCAGCTTCTACATCACGGATGCCGCTGACAATTCGCTCCCTCTGTCTGCCATTATGTTGAAACAGATTGACGATCACCGCGATCAAAATGCCGATCATCAGGATCAGAAACTCATTTAATATGAAGGAAATACTGAAATCCCGGGTCGATAAAAAGTGAGTGCCGATCACCGCATTTACAGATGCCGTCACCCTCCAGCCGATCCAGTCGCTGAATATTATCAGAAAAAATACAAACACGGCAAACGCTGCACCGTCATCCAGCCCCTGCACGAATACGATGCGGCATAAAACAACAGCCATGACAAACGTCCCGATGCGGGCTGCTGAGAGTTTTAATGTCTCCCACCTTGTGGTCAATATGGTCAGAAGGGTCACCATTCCCGCCGAGGCGGCGAATTCCAAATGTAAAGCAGATGCCGCAAATATAGCTGTGCCGCTTCCTATGGCGATTCTCAGTGCACGGATAAACGTATCTCTTGTGAAGCCGCTTTTAAACGTATTTCTGAACATCTCTCTGAATCTTTCTCTAAATCTGTCTCTCAAGCGGTTCTTAGGTTCATTTTGTCTCACGCTTCTTGTCTCCTCCCTATTTCTACCATTATCATTTCCCTTTTTCCCGCCTCGTATCCAATCTGCTCTTCCCTCTGCTTTCTTTTTGAATCAAAGCAAATATGCTAATTCTGCTTTCCTGCGCCCTTATATTCTCTTATTTGATATGAGTTCCCACCATAGTAAAGAAATCCACCAATGGTCTCCACAGATCCGGGTGATGCTCCAAAAGGAATGCCCTGATCGTCTCTTTTGCGATCCCCTGATAGTATAGAAGCTCATTCACTCCCTTCGGCTGTTCTGCGATTACCGTCTTTCCACAGGCTGCAACTCCCACCGCAATCTCTTTTCCGTAGACGGCAACCCCGCCTGCATAGATCCCGACTGCCGCCGAACCCACAGCCAGAACTCCAAATGCCAAAGCCCCGGCCGCACCAATGCCTACAGCCATCGCCCCCAGTGCCAGCAGCCCAAAGGCAAAACAGCCCAGCGAGAAGACACCTACAGATATCACGCCGAGGCTGATCACCCCAACGGCTATATTTCCGATCGCAATAATGCCCTTCGCCACACATTTTTTGCCAAGTCTGCGTGAAAATTTGATGGATACGAGAGGAATCCCCCCGATTGTTGTCTTACTCGTGTACTCATATCCGCGGATATAGCTGCGGATTTCTTCTACCGTCTCCTCAAGCTCAGCCTGCCGGGGATTTTCAGCCTGTTTCAAATGTCCGGACCGCCTGGAATCTCCTGACTGACTGGAATTTTCAACCTGTTCAGCTTCTGTCCCTTCCCCGGCCTCCCTGCCCTGTATCCCTGGATTCTTTTGCTCCTCTTCTATATAATCTTTGACCAGATAGTCGACACTCACATCAAAGATTTCGGAAAGCGTGATGATCTTCGCCAATTCTGGAAGAGCAATTCCGGTTTCCCTTAGTTAAAGATATGAACCCTCTTTATCAGTCTACTTTTCCAATAAATCGGTAGTATATCTCAATTTCCTGTATTCTTTCGTTATCCTCATTCGTTGTTGCTTCGTGAATGAGTATTTTTTCTATCATTGCATTTAATAACGGTGCTGTCAGTTCTTTTGGTACAGAATACTCTTTGATTAACTCAATCCACTTTTCAGCACCTATCATATCCTGTTCCATTTTACTTAGTTCTTCTCTTAGGTTGGTTATCTGCTGTTCCAGTTCTATCTGTTCCTTTTGATATTTTCCCGACAGCATAATGAAGTTTCGTTCCGTTATCTTCTCACAGGCTCTATCTTCATACATTTTCGCAAACAGACGGTCAATTTCATTTTGTCGGTTCTCGACTTTCTTTAATGCACTTGCCTTTTTCTTCTTTTCCCGTATTCGCTCTGCATTGCCGACTTTCTGTATCTTGTTCAATACCTTTTCTTCGTCCTGCTGTACTGCCTTAGCCCAATACTGCAATCGCTCCAATACGGCTTGATACAGCACATCATAGCGGATATAGTGCATAGAACAATAACCTTTGCCAAACTGTCCGTAGAAACTGCAAGCATAATAACTGTAAGGTGTCTTATTTGCTGTATTCGTTCCAAACCTCATAGACCAGCCACAATCCGCACACTTGACAAGCCCTGCAAATATCGGCGTTGCCTTTTCCTTTGTCTGTCTGCGTCTTGATTTTATCTGCTCCTGCACACGATAGAACACTTCTTTGTCAATAATCGGCTCATGCGTGTTTTCTACTCGAAACCATTCACTTTCGGGCTTACGCACTTTCTTCTTACTCTTGAACGATACCGTAGACTGCATATTGTGAACGCTGTTTCCTATATAAACCTCACTTTTCAATATCGCCTTGACATGAGCAATCGTCCACTCGTAACGCTTGCTTTCGGGTTTGCCCTCAAAGATATGTGCAAAAGTACCATACCTTGTAAAATTCAGCCATGACGCTGTCGGAACTTTTTCTTCTCGCAGTATCTTTGTGATTTTGGCACTTCCATAACCTTGATAAGCTAGGGAGAAGATTTTTTCAACAATCCATTTTGTTTCATCATCAATCAGCAGTTTGCCTTTGATGTCAGGGTGTTTCTTATATCCTAACGGAGCATAAGCACCATAATGAGCACCCTCTGCAAATTTCGTCCTAAAGGCAGATTTTACTTTACGGCTTGTATCTCTAGCTACCCATTCATTGATGATGTTCTTAAATGGTGCAATCTCGCTTTCGCCTTTTTCGCTGTCCACACCGTCGTCAATCGCTATGTAACGGACATTATGACTGGGGAAATACAATTCTGTATATTGTCCTGTCATAATATAATTTCTGCCAAGTCGAGAAAGGTCTTTCGTTACAACACAGTTGATTTTTCCTGCCTCTATATCCTCAATCATTCTTTGAAAACTCGGTCTTTCAAAATTTGTTCCCGACCAGCCGTCATCAATATATTCATCAATCACGTTCAAATGATGTTCTTTTGCATATAAACGCAACATACTTCTCTGTGTGGTAATGCTGGAGCTTTCGCCCTGTAATTCATCATCTCGGCTCAACCTAAGATAAAGTGCAGTATTGTAAATCTGTTGTTTCATTGTCAGTTATCCTCCTTTATAACTAACCCGTGTTTACAATACCTGCTTGCAAGTAAAGTATAGCACGGGTTCTTTTTATCATTCAATCTATTTCTTACAACTGCACCGATTTTATGCGATTGTCTGCTTTGCTTTTTCCAGCATGACATCAGTTAGAAGTTCTTCCATTGTCTTTCCCTTTTCGGAAAAATGCTCTTTTACAACAATCTTTGTCTTTCCTCTGTTGCCAATGCCACCTTTGTTATTTTTCTTTTGAATTGTTTTTACAGTATCAGCAATAACACATACCCCCTTCCGTAAAATTTTTCTAAGCAATTCAACGGCTTTTGTCATAGCCCACAGGAGTTCCACCTCTGCATAGTTCTTATGTAGCCGTACCCATTGCGTGCGACGCTCGGAGCGTTCAGGCTGTGGCTGTACGGGAGTATCATTATCTGACAGCACAGGTCGTGACGATAAAAGAGAACAAGTCTTTTACAGGAACACAAACAATATTCGCTCGCTTTTGCAGGGAAAAGGTCATGGCGTATTTGTTTCAACGGCTCGCTGCCTGTCAAACGTATTGAATTGCTTTATTCAGTTGTCAAAGAACACGAAAGAAGAAAATCATTCCCTTTTCACTACTATCTGTACAGCAAACGTCCCTTTGCTAAGTTGGAATAGAAAAAAGTTCAAAAATCTTTTCCTGCACCATATAGGGATAGAAATTGTCATTTTGTTAAGTTGATGATGAAAAAAGATTGTTTTTTTCACACCCTAACTACCCATGTCATACCGTTACTGCCAACTATGGAATGAAATATTTTCTTTACTCCATATAGGGAACGGAAACCATAAATTGTTAAGTTGAAAATAAAGTATTTTCTTCTTTTCACACCAATACTCAACTGCTACTGCCTGTTTGAATACAAAATGAGGATATTTTTTTCTCTTTTCATAGAACACTGTCCACTAATCATGAATCTCTGTCATTTTTCCAAAACTTTTTTCTTCTTTCACATCATATAGGGACAGCAATCCCCGATTTAATGACTTATTTTCGAAAAAAGTTTAGATTTCCTCAACTTCACTCCATATAAGGAATAGAAACCTTGTTTTGTTGCAGATTTTCAAAATAATTTCAATTTCTTCTTACACTCCGTATCTGTACGCCAAATAAAGATTTAATGACCTCACTTCAAAAATAGTTAGATTTTCCTTTCTCGCACCATATCTGTACACAAGTAACCGTATTGTTGCAGATTTGATGAAAAAGGTTCATTTTTCTTTCTTCACTCCGCATAGGGAATGAAAATAGTTATTTGCTGACTAAATCTGAAATTTTCTAATCACATTAAAAAATACCGTCATTCTCTTGTGGAACAGCGGTATCTATACGTTCTTCTATGGTTGATTTTTCTAACTGTAATAGGTGCTTATGTTTTTCTTTGAGTTCTGCCTGCTCAATCATATCTTTCAGTATCGTTGTATGATTCTCCCTGTCTAATGCCTGTACCATTTTTATCGTAGGTGCGACCTGTCTTTGTAGCCAATGCAATGCTTTTTGTAAAGTGTAAGGCTCTGGCTTTGTGGTTAAGCGTATCGGCTCTCTGTTTTCCCCTACAAACCAAGCCCAATCATCATTTGTTTTCCATTGACTTTTTGGCTTGTCGTCCTCTCTATCAACAAAGCGTACATAATGATTGATAATAGAAAAAGCGGTGCGTTCAGCGTCCCGATAGGTCAGTAAATCTACAACCGCATAATAGGCTCGCTCATTCTTCATACGTATTTCAAAACGGTTCTTTATTTCCGTATCTTCAACTTCTATGCCATTCTTGACGTACTGCTCATAATTCTTCTGATAAGCACACATATATAATTCACTACTTGTTGAGCCTAGATATATGGTTTCGCCTGTGTTCTTTGGTGTATCGCTACCGCATTTCTCTGTACCGCTGTAATCTTTCTGCATACGGAAATAGGAAACACATTCGCCTGCTTTATATTTTGCCTTTAACTTTGGAATGTCTAATATTCCTGCTCGGTCATTGATAGCCAAATCAAGCCGTTTCATCACACCACCAGCCGTCATACAATCCAGCATGAAGTCATACCATGAGCGTTCCTGTGCCCATAGATAACATTCCATTTGACGACAGCCTTTGCCTTTCAATTCCAATAACACACCTAAATGTTCTTGCATGGAACACATGATATTGATGTCACCAAGTACATATTTGCTTTCATATCCGTATTTTCCATAATCTTCATAAAGCATATAATCTGCTTTCAGTTGTAATACATCACGGATAATCGCCAATGCGTCCGTAGTAGGAAAGCGAACACGGAAGTAATCAACCAATAAGAATAATGGTTTTTTTGGATTGAAACGCTCAATCTGTTTTTCCAATATTTCTTTCAATTCTTCCGTCAATGGAAGTTTTCCCTTTTCAATGCGGTTATAATACTCACGACTAATACCACAAGCAACAGCAAGTCTTGTTTGTGTTACTCCGTACTCCTCACGTTTTTGTCTTAATGTTTCAATAAAGTTTTTATCATTCATTTTTAAATTCCTCCAATCAAAAAGGCAACTACCATGTACTGATAATTGCCTATACTTAAATTTCTTCAAAAGAAAAAGACAATCAACTTCTTGTTTGAAATCAACTGCCTTTCTTATGTCTTATTCAATTTTTCAAAGTGATAATGGCATAATTTATATCACGCCATGTAAAATGCGATTTTACCTTATAAATACAGCGTTTTCCGCCTGCTAGTGTATAGTGTTTCTTGTTTCTTGTGCCCCCCTTGTTAGATAACGGGGGCTTTGAACGGCTCGCAGGCTCGCCCAACCGATGGAGTGAACCAGCCCCTCGCCAGCAAGCTGGCGAGGGGCTGGTTCACTCCAACGGTATAAAAATTGCTTATGATAACACACAACAGCCTGTTATCTCTTTATCTTTCCATGTTTTTAAAGAAACACCTTATTTATGCTCTAAGGCTTTCTTTTTCTTAAATACCGCTAGAATTGCGATACCTAATGCACTGATGACTAATAAAGAAGTGAATAGACCTACATTTGTCTGATCGCCTGTTTTTGGATTGCCTGTATTGTTTATTTTATCTCCACCGTTATTCGGCTTTTTCTCTTTATCCGTATTTGGTGTTGATATTTTTCTCTCTTTGACTGTGACTTTAATCGTCTTAGTATAGGATGCTCCTTGGCTGTCTGTTACCTTGTAGGTTACTTCATATACCCCAGCTTTGGTTGTATCCACCTCATTCTTCACAACTTCGAGATTTGCTGTAATGTCACCGTCTTCCTTATCGCTTGCTGTTACATCTGCTTTTGGGTCAAAGGTATCACCGACTGTAATTGTTTTATCGGTCGCTGTGATAATTGGTGCTTCGTTCAGTGTTTCCATCTTCGGATTCACTGTAACCTGAATTGTTGTTGTATAGGATGCTCCTTGGCTGTCTGTTACCTTGTAGGTTACTTCATATACCCCAGCTTTGGTTGTATCCACCTCATTCTTCACAACTTCGAGATCTGCTGTGATGTCACCGTCTTCCTTATCGCTTGCTGTTACATCTGCTTTTAGGTCAAAGGTATCACCGACTGTAATTGTTTTATCGGTCGCTGTGATAATTGGTGCTTCGTTCAGTGTTTCCATCTTCGGATTCACTGTAACCTGA